>JBKJUI010000011.1:0-2780 GCA_046590775.1 Acidimicrobiales bacterium | reverse complement strand
GCCCTTCAGGTCGAGCGCCAGGACCGGCACCCCCGCCTGCAGCGCCTCCTCGATCAGCACCACGCCGAGCCCGGTCTTCCCCGACCCGGTCATCCCGACGATCATCCCGTGGGTGGTGAGGTCGTCCACGTCGACGACCACCCGCTCCCCCGCCTGCCGCTCGTGCGTCTTCGGGTCGGACACCTCCCCGACCCACAGCTCGGCTCCGCTCACAGCGCGGAGGCTAGGCGGCCGCTGGACGGCCCGTGGATCCAACTCAAGGGCGGGGCAACGGCCTGGTCCCCAACCCCTCCAGCGTCCCCCGGATGGCCCCCTGCGTGGCGGCCACACAGCTGACTGCCCGTGCCTGCGGATCGACGGCCCACCGGTTGAGGTCACCGAACCTGAGCTCCACCGCGATGTCGCCTCGGTCCCGGAGAGCCGATGAGGCCAGCCCGACCCGGTCGGCAACCCGATCTCGGCAGGTCTCCAGGACCACCGAGTCGAGGTGCTCCCGCAGGGCTGCCAACTTGGAGGCCAACGCGTCCACCTGCGGGTCGGAAAGCTGGAGGACGAGCATGACCTCGTTCTCGTGCGGCTGCTCGCACGAGGAGGATTGGTACTTCCTCTGCTCGTCCCGGAAGCACGTCCGGAAGGCGAGCGGGAGGGGATCACGGTTCGCCAAGCCCCGCAGGTCCTCCGTCGTGCTGCGCGCCGCTTGGTCCTCGAGGGGTGTCAAGAATGCGTCGCATCGGACCCATCGAGCACCCTGGGCCCAGGCCTCGGCGGGTGGGAGGAAGTAGGCCGCCCGCAGGTTGACAGGGCGAACGGCGTCAGGCCCGATCCTGCTCTCGCCGACGTGGCGGGCGTACGCCTCGGAGCACTGGTCGAGCGCCGGGCGAAGCTCGGGTGAGAACTCGGAGAGCGCCTCGACCTTGTCGTACGGCAGGGAGGCCACCGCGGCGGGCACCGAGGTGACCAGGACGGTCTCGGACCCGTGGGGCCCTTCGCAAGGGACCAGCGGGCGCGTGTCGATTCTCGCGACGAGGATCGGCGCGGTGATCGGTCCACGGCACTCACCGGCTCGCGGCACCACGGACACGGCGTCCGTCGTGGTGGTTCTCCCGGCCGGATCGGGTCGTCGTCCGCCTCCGCTGCTGCACCCCACCACCACGAGCACGAGCACGAGCACGAGGGCCACCGCACGTGTCCTAGAGCGCAACTGCCCGCAGAAGGCCTGCACTACGCGACGCCTACTGCGGGCAACTTCGGGAGGACGACCTACGCCGGCTTTTCGTCCTCGGTGCCGGTGCTGCCGTTGGTGAGCCACTCGGCGGCCAGGCGGGCCTCGTCGGTGAGGGTCGGGGCGTTGCTGCCGATGCTGCGCAGCCATGCCTCGATCTCGTCGGCGTCGGCCCGGTCCTCCTCGCCGCCGGACGACCAGCCCACCATGGGCTCGTAGCCGGGGGCGTCGAGGTCGATGTCCCGGTAGCGGAGCATCCCCGAGCCGGCCGGGATCAGCTTGCCGATGATGATGTTCTCCTTGAGGCCGAAGAGCTTGTCGCTCTTGCCCTCGATGGCGGCCTCGGTGAGGACCCGGGTCGTCTCCTGGAAGGAGGCGGCCGAGAGCCAGCTGTCAGTGGACAGCGAGGCCTTCGTGATGCCCATCAGCTCCGGGCGGCCCTCGGCCGGGCGCTTGCCCTCCTCGACCAGGGCGCGGTTGACGTCGGCGTAGCGGCGGGAGTCGACCCGCTCGCCCGGCAGGAGCACGCTCTCGCCGGCCTCGGCCACCATGACCCGCTTCAGCATCTGCCGCACGATCAGCTCGATGTGCTTGTCGTGGATCGACACGCCCTGGTCGCGGTAGACCCGCTGCACCTCGTCCACCAGGTATTGCTGGCAGGCGCGGATGCCGTTGATCTCGAGGACCTCCTTCGGGTCCTTCGAGCCCTTGACGAGCATGTCGCCGGGTTGGACCTCCTGGCCCTCGACGACCTCGAGCTGGGTGCGCAGCGGCACCGTGAAGCTGACCTCGGTGCCGTCGTCGGCCACGATGCTGACGCGACGGCCGGTGTCCTCGTCTTCGATGCGGACGACGCCGGAGGTCTTGGACAGCTCGGCCTTGCCCTTCGGGGTGCGGGCCTCGAACAGCTCGACCACGCGGGGCAGGCCGTGGGTGATGTCACCACCAGCGACGGCCACGCCACCGGTGTGGAAGGTGCGCATCGTGAGCTGGGTGCCCGGCTCGCCGATGGACTGGGCGGCGATGGTGCCCACCGCCTCACCCAGCTCGACCTGACGGCTGGTGGCCAGCGAGCGGCCGTAGCACATGGCGCAGACGCCCTGCTCGGACTCACAGGTGAGGACCGAGCGGACGCGGACCTCGGTGAGGCCCTCGTCCTCGGCCAGCTGCTCGACCGTCTCGTGGTCGAGCTCGGTGCCGGCGGCGACGACCGTGCCGTCGGTGAGCGTGGCGTCGCGCACCAGGCACCGACCGGCGAGGCGGGTGGCCAGGTAGGCCTGCTTGTTCTCGGTGGCGGCCTGCCCATCGGGCACGACGTTGTCGATGGTGATCCCCCGGCCGGTCTCGCAGTCGATCTGCCGGATGATCAGCTCCTGGGCCACGTCGTGCAGCCGGCGGGTGAGATAGCCCGAGTCGGCGGTGCGCAGCGCGGTGTCGGCCAGCCCCTTGCGGGCGCCGTGGGTGGCGATGAAGTACTCCAGCACCGTCAGACCCTCCCGGAAGTTGGCCTTGATCGGCCGCGGGATGATCTCGCCCTTGGGGTTGGCCACGAGACCAC
>JBKJUI010000371.1:0-2933 GCA_046590775.1 Acidimicrobiales bacterium | reverse complement strand
GCCCGTTCCTCACCACCCTCGCCGGCACCGCCGGCCTCGAGCTCTACGGCCTGGGCGGAGCCCTCGGCCTCACCCTGGCCCTCGCCGTCGTGGTCGCCGCCCTGGCCGAGATCGCCGCCGACCGCCCCGAGGAGGACCGGCCGGCGCCGCCGCCTCGTACCTCGTCCACGGCGGATGCCGCTTAGAGGGCGGCGGCTGAGAGCATCCAGGGATGCGCATCAAGGGACGGACGGCCATCGTGACCGGGGCCAGCTCGGGCATCGGGCGCTCGACGGCGCTGCTCCTGGCCCGACGGGGGGCGACGGTCGTGGCCGGAGGGCGCAACGGCGAGCGCCTGCAGGAGGTGGCTGCGGGCTCCGATCAGATCATCCCGGTGGTGGGAGACGTCCGTTCGGCGGCCGACCGGGCCGCGCTGGTCAAGGCCGCCATCGGCGTGGCCGGCACCGTCGACATCCTCGTGAACAACGCCGGCATCGGGTGGACGGGCCGGATCGCCACGATGCCCGAGGCCGATGTCCGCGCCGTGTTCGAGACCAACGTCCTGGCGCTCATCGACCTGACCCAGCGGGCCCTCCCGCTCATGGCCGAGCAGCGGCGGGGCCACATCAGCAACGTCTCCTCGGTCGTCGGCTTCGTTGCCGGGCCGCCGCTCAGCGTCTATGCCGCCAGCAAGTGGGCGGTGCAGGGGTTCAGCGACGGGCTGCGGCGCGAGCACCTCGGGAGCGGCATCACGGTCTCGTGCATCAACCCGGGCCCCACCGGCTCACGGTTCCTGACCCGGGCCATGGCGGCCGACGCCCACGAGGTGCCGAGCGTCCCCGCCGGCGTGCCGCCGTGGCTGGTGGCCTTCGCCATCGAGAGGGGCATCCGCTTCGGGCGGCTCCCCGGGTTCGGGCAGATCACCGTCCCCCGCCTCCTCGGCCTGCTCCGCCTGGCTGAGGTCCCGGGCATACGAGGGGCGCTCGACGTGGCCGGCGGCGCCTCGTCGGGGTTGGCCAGGAGGCTGAGCAGCGCTCCGGGCGGCCAGCCGGAGGAGGACTGACTGCGGTCGCCACCCCTGGCCGGCCACTTAGCTTAGGTGACCCGTGCCGCCGTGTCGACGTGCTCGAGGTGAGCGTCGGTGCGCAGCACCTCGGCCATGGTCGTGAACCCGTCCCACAGGTCGACGAAGCGGGTGGTGAGCGGGTTGAGGCCGACCCGGACGATGTCGGGCGCCCGGAAGTCGGGCACCACACTCCGGGCCCGCAGGGCGAGCACGACGGCGGCGGCTTGTTGGTGGCGGATGGCCACGTGGCCCCCGACCCGCACGACCTGGCGCGGCGACGCCCACGTGCAGCCCAGCGGGCCCAGCAGCTCGTCGTGAAGCGCCAGCGCCAGGCTGGTCAGGCGCTGGGACACCCCCCGGATGCGGGAGATGCCGGCCTCGGCGACGAGGCGGACCCCCTCCTCGACCCCGGCCAGGGCCAGCACGGGCGGTGTGCCCGACGCCCAGGCGCCGATCCCCTCGACCGGGTCGAAGGTCGGCCCGGTGGCGAACTGGCCCTGCTGGGCCCACCAGCCCCACACCGGCTGGCGCAGACGGGGCTGCAGGTCCTGGCGAACCCACAGCCACGCCGGTGCCCCCGGCCCGCCGCAGAGGTGCTTGTACGAGCAGCCGACGGCCAGGTCGCCGCCCAGGGCCGGGAGGTCGAGGGGGACGACGCCGACGGCATGGGAGCAGTCCCACAGCACGAGGCTCCCCCGGTCGTGGGCCGCGGCCGTGCCTCCCGGGAGATCAGCGATGGCGCCGGTCCGCCAGTCGACCACCGACCGGGCGACGACGGCGACGGGTCCCTCGACCTCAGCCACCCCGCCGGCCGGCAGGTGCACCAGCGGCCGGCCGAGGTGGGTGGCCACGGCCTGCGCCACGAAGCGGTCGGAGGGGAAGTCCTCGGGGTCGACCACGATCGCACCGGGCCGGTCGGCTGCCGCCGCCCACAGCAGCTTGAACAGGTTCACGGTCGTCGAGTCGGCCATGAGGGTCTCGCCGGGGCGGGCGCCGAGGAGGGCGGTGCCCAGGCGGTCACCCACCCGGGTGGCGTCGTCCACCCAGGTGGCCCAGCTGCGGGTCAGACCCCCGGCCCACTCCTCCTCCACCACCCGTCGCATCCGGTCAGCGGTGGCCCGGGGCAGCCGGCCGAGGCTGTTGCCGTTGAAGTAGACGAGCCCGTCGTCAGGGATGGCGAAACGTTGCCGCAGGTCGCCCAGCGGGCTGCCGGCATCGAGCTCCGCCGCCTGGGCTCGGGTCGTCATGCACGCAGCATGACCCAGGAAGGGCCTTTGGCTGGGCGGAATCGGGTCCGGCATGTAAAAAGGCGTCGTGGCCACCGCCGAACGCTCCGTTACCACCCTCCCGCTCGATGAGGTGTGGGACGCGAGCGGGTCCCTGCCCCTCACCGGCGGCGAGCACCTGGACCGACCGGCCATCGAAGCCCTCCTCCGGGCCGGCGTCGTGAAGCTGGCGGTGGCCGACCTCGGCCACCCGCTCGAGTGGGTGCCCAAGGCCAAGACCCGCAGCCTCTGGCGCCGGGAGGTGTCGGAGCGCCTCGTCGGGCCGAACCAGAAGGCCTTTCTCGACGATTTCAACGACGCCTACTTCTACCGGGCCCACGCCTGGGTCGACGAGAAGGGGACCGTCGCCACCGTCGTCTTCGAGCGGCACCACTAGGTTCGGCCCGATGTCCGCCTCACACGGGAACAAGGCGATCATCGCCGCCTTCGTCGCCAACGCCGGGATCGCCGTCGCCAAGTTCGTCGCCTTCCTCCTCACCGGTGCGGCCTCGATGCTCGCCGAGTCGATCCACTCGGTCGCCGATGCCGGCAACCAGGGACTGCTTCTGGTCGGCGGCCGGCGGGCCCGACGCGGGGCGTCGGACAAGCACCCATTCGGGTAC
>JBKJUI010000324.1:0-10920 GCA_046590775.1 Acidimicrobiales bacterium | reverse complement strand
GCGCGAGCTCGCCAACGCTCGGACTGGCCATCAGGAGACCGCCAGCTGGATGACCTCGTCGCTGGCGTCGAAGTTGGCGTAGACGTTCTGCACGTCGTCGTGGTCCTCGAGGGCGTCTATGAGCCGCAGCACCTTGCGGACGTCCTGCTCGTCGCCGAGCGGCACCGTGGTGTTCGGTTGGAAGATGATGTCGCCGGACTCGACCGGGAGCCCGGCCGCCTCGAGGGCGGTGCGCACGACGTGGAAGTCCGTGGGCGGGGTGAGCACCTGCCAGGCCTCGCCCAGGTCGACGAGATCCTCGGCCCCGGCTTCGGCCGCCACGAGGAACACGTCGTCCTCGGGGCCCGCCGACTTCGGGAGCAGTATTGAGCCCTTTCGGTCGAACTGCCACGACACCGCCCCCGGCTCGGAGGTGTTGCCGCCGTTCTTCGAGAAGATGTTGCGCACCTCGGCGCCGGTGCGGTTCCGGTTGTCGGAGAGCGTCTCGACGTAGAGCGCAACGCCGCAGGGGGCGTAGCCCTCATAGGCGATGGCCTCGTACTTGACGCCCTCGAGGTCGCCGGTGCCCCGCTTCACGGCCGAGGAGATGGTGTCGACCGGGACCGAGGCCTGCTTGGCCTTCGTCACCGCCGTCCGCAGGGTGGGGTTGCCCTCGATGTCACCCCCACCCTCCCGGGCGGAGACCTCGATCTGGCGGATGAGCTTGGCGAACAGCTTCCCCCGCACCTTGTCCTTCGCTGCCTTCTGGTGCTTGGTCGTCGCCCACTTCGAGTGGCCTGACATTGGCTCTTAGACCTCCTGGAGGAAAAGCTCGTGGAGCCGCAGGTCGCCCACGAGCTCGGGGTGGAACGCCGACACCAGGACCGGGCCCTGGCGGGCGAGGACGGGTCGGCCGTCGACCCGGGCGAGGATCTCGACGCCGGGGCCGCTCTCCTCGACGACCGGAGCCCGGATGAACACCGCGTGCAGCGGGCCCCCCTCGATGCCGAGCACGTCGAGCTCGGCCTCGAACGACCTGGCCTGGGAGCCGAAGGCGTTGCGCCGGACCGTGAGGTCGATGGCGGCGAGGCTGATGCCTTCGGGGTCGGCGCCTCCGCCGACCACCCCGCGAGCCAGCAGGATCATCCCGGCGCAGGTCCCAAAGGCGGGCAGCCCGGCCTGCAGGCGGTCCAGAAGGGGCTGGCCCAGCCCCGACGAGGCGAGCAGCCGCGACACGGCCGTGGACTCGCCTCCGGGCAGCACGAGGGCGTCCACCTGCTCGAGCTGAGCCGGTGTGCGGACCTCGAGCGGCTCAGCCCCGAGGGCGCGCAGCGCAGCGACGTGCTCGCGCACGTCGCCCTGCAGGGCGAGCACCCCCACCCTCACGGCGGGCATGGGCTGGCGGCCTCGATGGCATGCGACCTGGCATCGTACTGGCTGTCAACCGGGCCGCTCCCTGACGCGTTCCTCTCTCTGTGGACAACGATCTCCTCCTCGATCTCCGGCACCTCGACGACCCCGATCCGCCCCGCTTCGAAGCGGAGCGGGCCGAGGAGGCATCCCGCCTGGCGGCGCGCCGTCAGACCTCCCGGGCCCGCCTCGTGGCCGGGGCCGTGCTGGCCGTGGCGCTTCTGGCCGGTGGTCTCGCCGCCGCCGTCGGCCTCGACCGGTCGGACCGAGACCTGGAGACGGCGCAGCCCCCGCTGGCGACGACGGTCGAGGACCCGACCACCTCCTTGTTCGCCACCACGCTGCCCGAGGCCCTGGCGCCGCCCACCACCACAGCCACCGACCCGCCGCCCCCGCTGCCGGACCCGGTCATCGCGCTCCCCGGCAGCGCCGCCTCCGGGCCGACGCCCCCTTCCACGTCGCCGGCGACGACCAGGGGCACCGTCCCCGTCGCCGGGGTCACGCCGACCACGCTGCGGCCGGCCGCGGCGACCGGAGCGTCGCCGCAGGGCGCGGTGCCTGCTCCGACAGGCCTGCGCCTCACCCTCACCCTCGACGCCGCGCAGGTCCGGAGCGGGAGCAGCGTCAGCGGCGTCCTCCGCTTCGAGAACAACCGCAGCACGTCCGTGACCCTGGCCCAGCCCGGCTGCGGCCCCGTGCTGCAGGCCGACCTCTACGACGCCGGGCAGTCGAGCGGCATCTCGACCTGCCAGGGCATACCGTCGATCGTCGTCCTCCCGGGCACGGCCCAGCAGGTCCAGGTGCAGGTGTTCGCCCAGCCCGCGCTGCGCGCCGGGACCTACGACGCCTTCGCCACCACCCGCCTCGAGGAGGATGGGGTCACCATTCACTCCGACCGCGTCGTGCTCACCGTGGTCCGGCCGTGACCATCGCCGTGGACCGCTCGCTCCTCGTCCAGCCGGCGGCCACCGCATTCGCCAGCTTCGAGGAGGGCTACACCCAGCTCGCCCCCGTGGCCTACCGAGCCGCCTACCGGCTTCTCGGCGACCGGGAGGCGGCGCTGGACGTGGCCCAGGAGGCCATGGCCAGGCTGGTGCCCCGCTGGACCGAGGTGGCCCGCCACCCCACCCCGGAGGGCTGGGCCGTGACGGTGGCCACCCGGATCGTGCTCGGCGGCTGGCGGAAGCGCTCGGGGCACCGTCCAGCGCCGACGGGCGGCACCGAGAGCCCGGAGGGCCCGGCCATCGAGCGCGCCGACCTCGTGGCCGCCCTGCGGCGCCTGCCCCGGCGCCAGCGCGAGGTGGCGGTGCTCCTCTACGTGGCCGACCTGTCGGTGGCGTCGGTCGCCGCCACCCTCGGCTGCAGCGACGGCACCGTCAAGCAGCACGCCTCCCGGGCCAGGACTGCGCTCCGGACCGCCCTGGCCTGAGAAGGGCCCCGCTACCAACCCCGGTCGGCGAGGCGCTGGTCGAGGCTGGCGATCTCGGCGCCCTTCATGGCGGCGCCGAGACCCCGGCTCACCTTGGCGATGATCTGCGGGTCGCGGAAGTGGGTGGTGGCCTCGACGATGGCCCGGCCGAAGCGGGCCGGGTCCTCGGACTTGAAGATGCCGGAGCCGACGAACACCGCCTCGGCGCCGAGCTGCATGGCCAGCGCGGCGTCGGACGGCGAGGAGATCCCGCCGGCGCAGAACAGCGGGACCGGCAGCTGGCCGGTGGCCCGGACCTCCTGCACCAGGTCGATCGGCGCCTGCAGCCGCTTGGCCCAGGCGTAGACCTCGGCGTCGTCGGCCTGGGTGACGGCCCGGATGTCGCCCTTGATCGACCGCAGGTGGCGGACGGCCTCGACGATGTTGCCGGTGCCGGCCTCGCCCTTCGAGCGGATCATCGCCGCCCCCTCGCTGACCCGTCGGAGCGCCTCACCGAGGTTGGTCGCCCCGCAGACGAACGGGATCGTGAACGCCCACTTGTCGACGTGGTGGGCTTCGTCGGCGGGCGTCAGCACCTCGGACTCGTCGACGAAGTCGACCCCGAGGGACTCGAGCACCTGGGCCTCGACGAAGTGGCCGATGCGGCACTTGGCCATCACCGGGATGGTGACCGTGGCCTTGATGGCCTCGACCAGCGCCGGGTCGCTCATGCGGGGCACCCCGCCGTCGCGGCGGATGTCAGCCGGGACCCGCTCGAGGGCCATGACGGCCACGGCGCCGGCATCCTCGGCGACCTTCGCCTGCTCGGCGTTGACGACGTCCATGATCACGCCGCCCCGCAGCATCTCGGCGAGGCCCCGCTTCAGGCGGTCGGTACCAGTGGTGCGGTTGCTGTCGCTCACGTCGTCAGCGTACGAGAGGTGACCGCTAGCGCACCACGGTTGGCGCACCGACCGGCGCGAACACCACCCAGGTGGGTCCGGGCTGGAGCTGCAGCGGCTTCCCGGTGACGTCGGCGTAGCGGGTGACGCTGCCCGGGTCGGGCCGGTTCCACCGGCCCCGGGCCATCGCCGGGCCGGACAGCACCCAGGCATCGCCGTCGCCCACGAGCACGGCCTCGGGGGAGATCGAGCCGCTCGAATCCATGACGGTGGTGGGCTGGTACCGGCAGAACTGGATCACCACGTTGGGGAAGCTGAGGCGGGCACCCCCCTCGAGCACGTGCGGGGTGCCGTTGGTCGTGCGCACCCACCGACCCGACGGGCCGTCGTAGCCCCACCCGATCGTCGTCTTCTCGCCCATGGTCACCGTGAGCTCGGTGGTGGGCGCGGCGCCGCCCAGGGGCTGGTCGGCGGCCCGGTAGCCGAAGAAGGCCGGCGGCACCTCGTTGCGCTTCTCCGCCATGCCGTAGATCGTCGCCGTCGACGTAAAGAGGTTGAAGGGCGACCTGCGGTCGCGACGGCGGTTGAAGAAGGCCGGCCGGTCGGCCTCATCACCGAGGACGACCGGCGCCTTCTGGACGATGGCGTTGAACACGTCGTTGCCCCCCGAGTACACGAAGTAGCCCCGCAGCGGCGTCACCAGGATGGCGTCCTCGGCCCGGACCGACCGCACCGGCCCGATCGAGTTCGCCTCGTTCGATTGGAAGACGGCGGCGAAGCGGACCACGCCGCCCTCGACCACCTCCTCGAAGACCAGGTCGGCGGCGTCGAGGCCGGCCTGGGGACGGGCGGCTGGGGCGTTGTCGATCTTGACGGTGATGGCCGGGCGGGCCGCCCGGCCCGGATCGGTGGCGGGCATGCCGGTGAGCGGGTAGACCGGCGGCCCTGCCGGCGGGGTTGCCGGCGCAGGGGCCGTCGACGAGGCCGGAGCGGCCGGCCCGGGAGGTTCTGCGGGGATCTTCTTGCCACCGCACGCCGCCAGCAGGCCGGCGCCGCCCAGGAGGACCAGGGCTTCACGGCGCGTGGGGCGGCCGGCAGCCGTCACACCAGCTCCCGCATCGTCTCGAGGCGCAGGTCCAGCTCCTCGCTCGAGCCCGGAGGGGCGAACCACATCGGAGCCACCACCGGCGAGGTCCTGACCTCCGGGCCCGCAGCCACGGCGTCGAGGGCGGCCAGGAGGCCCGGTGGGTACCGGGTGACCCCGACGGCGGCGATGTCGGCGTCCCGCTCGGCCGCGGCGGCGGAGGCGGCCATCCGCCCGAGCGGCGGGATGGCCCGGCCCGCCGTTCCGAGCACGGCCACCGCGACGTCCCGTCGGTGGGTGGCGCCGGCGCGGATGATGGACAGCTGCTGGGCGACCACGGCCTCGAGGGCCAGCCGGTCGAGGCGCTCCAGGAGCCCAGAGGTGACCACGAGGGTGGCCCGACGGGGGTCGAGGCCGGTGACCAGGGCGTTCGGCGCCGGGTCCTCGACGACCAGCAGGGCTGGCTCGGGAACCCCGACGGCGACGGCCACCGACTCGACGAGGTTGGCCAGCCGTGCCGGCCCGGCCGCGGTGAGCGACGGGACCTCGCCGCCCACGAGCCGCAGGACGACGGGCCCGGCGGCCAGCCAGCAGGCCACGCCGACGGCGACGGCGACCACCACGAGCACCACCAGGCCGAGAGGTGGTCCCAGCACCAGTGCGACGGGAAGGGCGACGACCAGACCGGCGAGGAGGCCTGCGCCAGCGACCACGGTCAACGCCGACGGGCTGGTCGATGGCTGCTGCACCAGCGGGGGATCGTACGGCACGGAACGGCACACCTTGGCTCAGGTTGGCCATCCGCCAGTCGAGAGACCAGACATGAGGAAGCGAACCTTCTGTGCCCGGATTGCCGCTACAGGGCTCGGCGCGTCCGTCGCCATCCTGGCCACGACGGGCGGGGCCGGCAGCGCCGCCACCAACGGCGTGGGATCGGCCACCGTGACGAGCTCGGTGATCGACGCCACCCTCGGCGACCTGCTCGGCCTGACGCTGCTGGAGGACGTCGCCAGCTCCACGACCGATTCGAAGCTCGGAGCGGTCGGCGCCACCTCGCTCTTCAAGCAGCTCAAGCTCACCAGCAGCATCACCGGCACCGAGCCCTCCCTCAACCAGGTCGTCGGCGAGCACAGGGCCAGCGCACCCCAAGGCACCCCGGAGGTGACCACCTCGGCCCTCGACCTGAGCACGCTCGGTCTCGGAGCGGTCGTCGACGGGACCGTGGCCCCGCTCCTGCTGAAAGCCGCCTCCACGCCCAGCACGGCCACGAGCTCGACGGCCAAGATCACCGAGGTCGGGCTGCTCGGCGGCCTGGCGAGCATCGGGTCGCTGGAGGCCACCGACAAGACCGGCTCGGCCGGAACCGCGTCCGAGGCAGGACGGGGCATGACCCTCGACGCCCTCAGCCTGCTCGACCTCGGCAAGCTCCTCCAGGGTCTCGGACTCGACGTCTTGAACCTGCCGCTGGCCGTCGTCAGCGGCCTCGTGGCCTCGCTCGACGTCCCGGTGGACCTCAGGGGCTCCGCCGACCTGGCCACGCTGGTCACCAGCATCGGCTCCGCCATCATCGCCCTCGGGGACACGCTCGACGCCACGATCACCCCGGGTCTCCTCGTGGTGCTCGGCGGCACCGGCCTGCCGACCACGCTCCTGCCCGACCTCGACGACCTGACCGACACCGCCGTGTTCGACCTCAAGGCGTCGCTAACGGCCCTCATCGACACCGTGACCGACCAGCTGGACGCAGTCACCCTGCTCGAGGTCAACGCCCTCGAGATCGCCACCCTGGCCAAGGCGTCGGACACCGTCGCCGGCTCGGTGGCGACGGCCACGGGCACGATCGGCGGCCTGAAGGTCGGCTCGACGAGCCTGCCGGGACTCGGCGTCGCCGCCACGACCGCCGCAGTCAACGGCCTGGTGACCCAGGTGCAGGGGGCCCTCGGCGACGCCCTGGCCCCCCTCGGGTTCACCGACCTGCTGTCAGTCAAGCTGTTCGACCGCCAGACGGGCGTGACCCAGACCGGCGGCGTGGTCAAGGCCGTCTCGTCGATCACCGGCCTGGCCGTCGAGCTGACCCCGCCCTCACTCGACGCCCTCGACGTGCTCGACGACCCTCAGGACGGCTTCGGCTCGCTGATCCCGGTCCCGAGCGAGACCGGCCGGGCCAGCGCCGCACGTGTCGCCCCCAGTGTGGCGAACCCACTCGAGGCGGTCCTGGCCAGCGGCCTGAACCAGGCACCGCTCCTGTCGCAGGGCATGGAGCTGCGCATCGGGACGGTCTCGTCGCAGTCGCTGCAGAGCGTTCCGGCGGCTGCGCCGCCGGTCCCCCAGGCGCCCGTCACGCCCCAGGCGGGGACACCCGCCACCCCGACCGCACCCTCCGCCCCCACCACCCCGGCCAACGGCGAGCTCCCCCGCACCGGCGGCGAGCAGACCACGCTGGCCCTGATCGCCCTGGCCTTCATCGCTGCCGGCCTCGGCGCCCTGCGCCTGCGCCGCGGGGTCCGCTCCTAGTCGGGCCTCTCACCCAGGCGCGTTCGGGCCTGTCCCCTCCGGGGGGCAGGCCCGGCGTGCGCCAGGGCCCTCCCCGGCCAGCGCAGGCGACGACGCCCGCCGCCGCCGCCACCTGCCGGGCCGGACCGGTGCTCTGCGGCCTGGGCGTACAGCTCGAGGTAGCGCTGGGCCAGGGTGTCCATGGAGAAGGTCTCGGCCCGCTCAGCGCACGCGTCGGCGAGACGGCTGCGCACGGCGCTGTCGGTGAGGACCGACCGGAGCGCGCCGCTGAGGGCGTCGACGTCGCCCGGGGGCACGAGGAGCCCCTCGCCCCCGTGGCGGACGACCCGCCGGTACCCGGGAAGGTCGCTGGCCACGATGGGGGTGCGCGCGGCCATGGCCTCGAGCAGCACGACCCCGAAGCTCTCCCCGCCGAGCGACGGCGCGCAGAACACGTCGGCGCCGACCAGCCGGGCGGCGACCTCGGAGTCGCCGACCCGGCCCAGCCACTCGATGCGGGGATCGCCCGACACACGCTCGTGGAGCGCTGCGCTCTGCGGACCGTCGCCCGCCACCCACAGCCGGACGTCGGGGCCCAGCGCCGGCATGGCCTGAAGGAGGACCTCGAGGCCCTTGCGGGGCTCATGGCGGCCGAGGAAGAAGATCGTCGGGTGGCCCCCGGTGGGCGCCGGCGCCGCCTTGGCGAACCGGTCGACCTCGATCCCGTTGAAGACCATGACGTACTGGCCGCCGAGCGCCTCCTCGGCCGTGCGCCTGGCGTCCTCGGACACCGCGCACCGGATCGCCACCCTGCGCACGCCGTAGCGGGTGACCGGCCTGAAGGCGGAGTAGGCGCTGCTGCGCCCCGCCCGGTGGAAGGTGGCCACGATCGGGGCATCTGCGACCACCAGCGCGGTGGCCGACGGCCCCGGGACCAGCGGCTCGTGGATGTGGACGACGTCGAAGCCCTCGTCCCGCAGGGCCCGGACGGTGCGCAGGACAGCCGACACGTCGGGGGCGATGGGGGCGACCGAGCCGTTGGAGGCCAGCGGGATCGAGCTGCCGAGAGGCACCACGCCCGGCTCGGGGGGCGGCCCGTCGCACGGGCCGAGCACCCGGACGTCGTGACCGAGCTTGCGCAGCGCCCTCCCGAGGCCGAGCACCTGCGACTGCACCCCGCCGGGCAGGGTCAGCGAGTAAGGCGAGACTTGCGCGATTCTCACCCCGGCGCCGAGGAACCGTCGGACGCCGTCACCATCCTTAGGTTAGGGGGAGCCGTTCGTCGACGGCCTGACCCAGGGCCTAGAGGCCCGGGGGTCCGAAGTAGCCGGCGATGTCGGCGATGAGGTTGACGTTGCCAGCGGCGTTGGCGAAGCTGACCTGCCCGCCGGCCCCCACCTTGACCACGACGAGGTTCGGTCGGACGTCACCGGCGGGGACGTTGAGGTTGGAGGCCAGCGGCTTGACCTCACCGGTGGGCCACGCCGTGACGAAGGTGACGGCCGTCGGGCTGACGGCGGTGACGTTGAGGACCACGGCGGTCACGCCGTTGGGGGGCACACCGCCGCCGACACCGGTCACGGTGATGTTCCGGGTCTGGCCCCCGCCGATCGGCCCGAAGGCGCCGGACCCCCCGCGGGAGTCCCAGACCCGGGTGGGCGAGACGCTGGTGAAGCTGGAACCAGCCGTGCGGTAGTAGCCAGCGACGTCGGCGATGAGGTTGAGGCTGCCGGCGGCGTTGTTGAAGCTGACCTGGCCGCCGACGCCGACCTTGACGACGACGAGGTTGGGTCGCACGTCACCGGGCGGGACGTTGAGGTTGGAGGCCAGCGGCTGGGCCTCCCCAGCGGGCCACGCCGTGACGAAGGTGGCAGCCGTGGGCGCGACGGCCGTGACGTTGAGCGCGACGGCGGTCACGCCGGTGGCAGGCACACCGCCCACCCCGGTCACGGTGATGCTCCGGGTCTGCCCGGCACCGACCTGCCCGACCGGGCCGGGACCGAACCGGGAGTCCCAGAGGCGGGCCGGGGACACCGGGGTGTGCCGCTGCCCTCCGGCCGACCCGTAGTAGCCGGCGACGTCGGCGATGAGGTGGACGCTGCCGGCGGCGTTGTTGAAGCTGACCTGCCCGCCGGCGCCGACCTTGACGACGACGAGGTTGGGGCGAACGTCACCGGCGGGGACGTTGAGGTTGGAGGCCAGCGGCTTGGTCTCGCCGGCCGGCCACGCCGTGACGAAGGTGGCGGCGGTGGGGGTGACGGCCGTGACGTTGAGCACGACGGCGGTCACACCGCTGGCGGGCACGCCGCCCACCCCGGTCACGGTGATGCTCCGGGTCTGACCGGCGCCGACCTGCCCGACCGGCCCGGCACCCCCACGGGAGTCCCAGATCCGGGCCGGCGAGAGCGGGGCGAACGTCGACCCCGGGGCCGGCCCCGACAGGATGCCCGCGGTCGCTGCGTTGGCGTCGACCAGCCCGGCTCCGACGGCCGACGGAGGTGAGGAGCCGACCGGCGCAGCGGTCGCCTTCAGCGCCCAGCCGACCTGGTCGGGTGATGCACCGGGGTTGGCGTCGAGCATCAGGGCGGCCACGGCGGCGGCGTGCGGAGCCGAGTTCGACGTGCCGCAGAACCGGTGGGGCGGCCCCGCCCGGGGGAAGAACGAGTTCTGCGTGCAGTCGGTGGCCACGAGGTCCGGCTTGGCCTGCACCTCCGGAGACGCCAGCGGCACCGTGCTGGGCACCGGGTTGAACAGGTTGACGGCCGGGCCCTTGGATGAGTAGGGCTCCGGCACCGACGGGTTGTCGAACGGCACGGCCCCGACGGAGAGGGCTCCGGCGGTGGCGCTGTGTCCGTAGACGGTCGGGCCGAAGACGTCGCCGCCTCCCGACACCGAGTGCTCCACGCTCGAGGGTTCGTCTCCGAGCTGGATCCACTTGAAGCGGGCCGGCGGCCCCTCGTACCGGCCGACGACCACGTTGAGCGCTCTGGAGGCTGCGGTGTTGTTCGTGTAACCGGTGATCTCGAAGGCCTCCTGCGTCGCTCCCGACCCGCTGACGTTGAAGTTGTTCCCGCAGTCGATCGGCACGCCGTTGGTGGCGTCGAGGATGCAGATGTCGTAGTCGGTCACCACCCCTCCACGGGGCTGGGCCCACTGCAGGTCGAGCACCAGTGTGTCGCCGCTGGCCAGGACCATCCCGGATGTGGCGTCGGTGCCGCTCGTGCGGAAGCTCTGGCAGTCGAGATAGGGGTCGGGGAGGGCCGGGCAGGGGGTCCCCCGGTAGCCGGTGGCCTCATAGGAGCCCACGTCCCTGCCGCCGACGGTCATGTTGGAGTTGCCGGCGGCGGCGAAGTACGACACCCCCGCCGCCTTGGCGTTGTTGGCGGCGATCGAGATGGGGCCGTCCTGGTAGAAGGGCTCGTCGAAGTAGCCCACGTCGTCCACGATCACCTTCGCCCCGGCGTTGGCCAGGCGGGTGACGTTGTTGGCGAACGACGTCTCGCCCAGGTAGGCGGTGGCGAAAGCGATGTTCGCCCCCGGCGCCAGGTCGTGCACCGACTGGGCCATGGCCCGTCCCTCGTCGATGTTCGGCGGGGTGGCCGTGTCGTCAACCAGGCCGACCGGGTTCAGGCGGCCGCACGGGT
>JBKJUI010000046.1:0-3503 GCA_046590775.1 Acidimicrobiales bacterium | reverse complement strand
TGTGGGACGAGGCCACCTACGCACGGTTGGTGGCAGCAGGCTGCGACGGCCTGATCGTGTACCAGGAGACCTACGACGCCGACACCTACGCCGACGTCCACCAGCTGGGCAAGAAGCGCAACGCGGCCTGGCGCCTGGCCGCCCCGGACCGGGGCGCCGCCGCCGGCATGCGCCGCCTGGCCATCGGCGCCCTCCTCGGGCTCCACTCCGACTGGCGGAGCGAGGCGCTCGCCCTGGCCGCCCACGCCGAGGCGCTGACCCGGCGCTGGTGGCGGTGCGAGGTACAGGTCTCGCTCCCCCGCCTGCGCCCGGCCGCAGGTGGCTTCGAGCCGCTGGACCCGGTCGACGACCGGTCGCTCACCCAGCTCGTGTGCGCCCTGCGACTGTGCCTCCCCGACGTCGGCATCAGCCTCTCCACCCGGGAGCCCGCCCGGCTGCGCGATGCGCTCGTCCCCCTCGGCATCACCACCCTCTCCGCCGGCAGCCACACCGAGCCCGGCGGCTACGCCGAGCCCAGCGACGCCGAGCCCCAGTTCGAGATCAGCGACGACCGCTCCCCTGCCGAGGTCGCCGCCGCCCTCCGCCACCAGGGCTACGACCCGGTCTGGAAGGACTGGCAGCGCTGAGCTGCCGGCAACCTGCTCCGGCCTGCGCAACGGCGAAGCCTCGCTGTGGCACCCTGGCCACCGTGCCGATGCCAAGGTGGGGGCCCTGGTCGTGCTGCTCGGCAGCATCGGGGTGACCGGCTGGGCCCAGCCTCGCACGGCGCCTCCGTCACCCACAGTGCTCCCCGACGTGACGGGCCGCACCGCGCTCTTGATCGACCACGTCGGCCGCTACGACCTGACATCCGAGCCGCAGCGCGACCCCGCCACCCCGGGCCTGCAGTCGGCCTCAGCCCGTCGATCGGGTGCTATGCCACCTGGCGCGTCGACTCGGTGGACCAGGACGAGGTGCCCGATGCCCGGGGGCTCGTCCGCCTCCACGCCGCCCTCGTGGTCGACGCCCTCCGAAAGCCGATCCTCGCCGGCTACTCCTTCGGATGGACCCGGATGGGGCCGGTCGTGTGGGCGCTCCCCCCAGCCGACGAGCCGCTGGCGTCGCCGTCGTTCGAGTGCACCGAGGGCAACCGGCCGCCGGGCTGACGCAAGCTCCATGGCCACCGAGCCGGAAGGCCGCGGGCTCCGGCGAACGGGATGAGCTGGCCGCCTGCAAGGCTCCGGGCATGCCCCCGCACGACCAACACGGCGCTGACGTCCGCTTCGAGTGGGGCCAGCAGGGCCTGGCCGCCCTGCTCAGCGGCGGCGTGCAGACGGTGGTCCTGATCGACGTCCTGCGCTTCACCACGGCGGTCGACGTGGCCTGCGGACGCGGGGCCGCGATCACAGCGTTCTCCGGGGAAGGGGATGCCTCCGCCGTGGCCGCCCGCCGCGGGGCCCTCCTGGCCGCCGGAGGCCTCAGCGGCGGCGACACCTCGTCGCCCTCGCTCTCCCCCGTGTCCCTGCGAAACCTGCGGCCCGATGACCACGTGCTGCTCCCGTCATCCCTCGTCGCCCCGCTGGCCGAGCAGGCCGTCGCCGCCGGGGTCGTGGTCCTGGCCGGATGCCTGCGCAACCCAACCGCGTTGGCCGAGACGGTCACCGATCTCCCGGTGGGCGTCGTGGCGGTGGGCGAGCAATGGCCCGACGGCTCGCTGCGGGTCGCCATCGAGGATGCCTGGGGCGCCGGGGCGCTCATCCGGGCCCTGAGCCCCCCGGCCTCCGCTGACCCCACCATCGGCCTCCTCGCCATGTTCGGCGGCGAGGGCCTGGCGGCGGCGCCACCGCAGACCACCCGCGCCCCCAGCCTCTCCCCCGAAGCCGCCTGGGTGGCCGCCAACCTGCCGGCCGACCTCCCCAAGCTCCTCCCCCGGACCGCCAGCGGCCGCCAGCTCCAGGACGCCGGCTGGTCCCTCGACATCGAGGTTGCCGCCGCCCTCGACGTCAGCCGAACCGTCCCCAGGCTCGACAAGCACGGCACCTTCCGCTCCGCGTAGAAGGACCCCGCGGACCGTGCACCAGGAGGGCGGCGGCCTCCTGACGCAGAGCGAGTTCCCTGTCTGAGCGAACGGCAGGAGGCCGCCGCCCGACCGTCGCGAGACCTGGGGACAGCTACTTGGGCTGCATCCGAATGCCGGCATCCAGACGAATCGTTTCAGCGTTCAGATAGCTGTTGGACAAGAGTTCCCAAGCCAGCGAGGCGAACTCCGACGCATACCCAAGCCGCTTGGGGAACAGCACCGCCACGCCGAGCTTCTCCTTGAACTGCTCGCTGGCCTCGCCGCTGCCGTAGATCGGGGTGTCGATGAGGCCGGGGAGGATGGTGTTCACCCGGATGCCGACGACGGAGAGGTCGCGGGCCACGGGCAGGGTCAGGCCGACGATGCCGCCCTTCGAGGCCGAGTAGGCGGCCTGGCCGATCTGGCCGTCCTCGGCCGCCACCGAGGCCGTGTTCACGATGGCGCCGCGGGCGCCGTCGGAGTCGGGCTCGTTCAGGCTCATCGCCGTAGCGGCGATGCGGATGCAGTTGAACGTGCCGACCAGGTTGATCTCGATGACCTTCTTGAAGATCTCGAGGTCGTGGGCCGAGTCGTACTGGCCGTCCCTGCCGATGGTGCGGGTGGCCCAGCCGATGCCGGCGCAGTTGACCAGCGCCTGGAGCGGCCCCAGCTCCTTGGCCGCCTCGACGGCAGCAACCACCTGCTCGGTGCTCGTGACGTCGGTGGGGATGAACGAGCCTCCGAGGGCGGCGACCAGCTTGCCGGCCTTCTCCTCCTGCGAGGGGAGGTCGGCGATGACCACCTTCAAGCCTCGCGTTGCGAGCAGCTGGACCGCGGCCTCACCCAGCCCGGAGGCCCCCCCGGTGACGATGGCGGACGACCCGTTCAGTTCCATGGGCGGCGACGGTAGCGGCAGACCCCTTGGAAGGCGGACGCCCTGCTGCCCTCAGCCGCGAGCGGCGTGGAGCATGCCGACCAGCTCCTTGCGGACGCCGTCGGGCGCCGCCTGCGGGGTCCGGAAGCCGACCCGGAACGCCGCCTGCTGGCGGGGGCCGGTGACGTCGGCGACGACCTCGAAGCCGTAGCGGTCGACCGCCGTCATCCGGGCGCTGGTGACGTCGGTGCGGCCGGCGTAGGCGTGGCAGAGCTCGACCATCGCGTCGGCGTGGTCGGCGTTCATGTGCCCGACGATTCCGGCGGCGTCGGCGGCGAGCGGGTCGGGCTCCGACGTGGCGTAGTCGTCGACCGACACCCAGGACATCCGGCCGAAGCCACCGACGTAGCGGATGGAGACGACCTCGAGGCGCACGCACAGGAAGTCCCCGTAGGCCACGTAGAACGCCTGCGGGTTGGCGGCCAGGTAGGCGGCCTTGGCCGCCTCGACCTCGGCGTCATCGCCCAGGCGTTCGAGGCGGCCCAGGAGGGTGGCCCGGCTGGCGGCGAGCGGGTCGGTGCCGTCGGTGAC
>JBKJUI010000429.1:0-3100 GCA_046590775.1 Acidimicrobiales bacterium | reverse complement strand
TGACGAGGTGGCCCACTCGAGGGTGTGGCCGCCCCACGGGTCGTCGCCCGCCTCCTTGCCTCGGCGGAGCGAGATCACCACGTTGGCCAGGAAGATCAGCGTGGAGATGCCGAGGAGGAACGACCCGACCGACGACACCACGTTGAGGGTGGTGAAGCCGTCCTCGGCCCGGTAGTCGGCCACCCGCCTGGGCATGCCGCTGAGCCCCAGCTGGTGCTGCACGAAGAAGGTGGCGTTGAAGCCCACGAACGTCGTGAAGACGTGCAGCCGGCCGAGCTTCTCGCCCATCATCCGGCCCGTGAACTTCGGGAACCAGTGGTACACGCCGGCGTACAGGGCGAAGACCGAGCCGCCGAACAGGACGTAGTGCATGTGGGCGACGACGAAGTACGAGTCGCTGACGTGGAAGTCGACGGGGGGCGAGGCCAGCAGCACGCCGCTGAGCCCGCCGATCAGGAAGGTCACCAGGAAGGCCAGGCAGAACAGCAGGGGTGTCTGGAACCGCAGGTGGCCGCCCCACATCGTGCCGATCCAGTTGAAGAACTTCACCCCGGTGAGGACGGCGATCAGGTACGAGAGCCCGCTGAAGAACGGGAGCAGCACCGCCCCGGTGACGAACATGTGGTGGGCCCACACGCCCACCGACAGGGCGGCTATGGCCAGCGTGGCGAGGACGATGCCCTTGTAGCCGAACACCGGGCGCCGGGAGGCCACGGGCAGCACCTCGGTGATCACCCCGAAGAAAGGGAGGGCGAGGATGTAGACCTCCGGATGGCCGAAGAACCAGAAGAGGTGCTGCCACAGCAGGACCGAACCGCCCTGCCCCGGGTCGAAGACGTGGGTCCCGAAGTGGCGGTCGGCGAACAGCAGCACCGAGGCGGCGGTGAGCACCGGGAAGGCCATCAGCACCAGCCCGCTCGTCACGAGCATGTTCCAGGTGAAGATGGGAACCCGGAACATCGACATCCCCGGCGCCCGCATGCCCACGATGGTGGTGATGAGGTTGACGGCGGTGAAGACGGCCGAGAAGCCGGTGAGCAGCAGTCCGATCAACCACAGCTCGCCGCCGATGCTGGGCGAGTAGGCGTCGTCGGAGAGCGGGGAGTAGGCGAACCAGCCGAACGACGGCGCCCCGTCGGCCGTGAGGAACCCCGAGACCATCGTCAGGCCGCCGCCCAGGTAGAGCCAGTAGCTGAGGGCGTTCAGACGGGGGAAGG
The DNA here is from genome assembly GCA_046590775.1 of Acidimicrobiales bacterium. Taxonomy (GTDB): domain Bacteria; phylum Actinomycetota; class Acidimicrobiia; order Acidimicrobiales; family JAUJNH01; genus JAUJNH01. The sequence continues at coordinate 1,883 of JBKJUI010000429.1, read as the reverse complement.
CCATGTCCGGCGCCCCGATCTGCAGGGGAACCAGGAAGTTGGCCAACCCGAAGGCGAAGGGCCCCAGGAAGAGGAACATCATGATGCTGCCGTGCATGGTGAACAGCTGGTTGTAGAGGTCGGTCCCGACCACCTGCATGCCCGGTTGGGCCAGCTCGGCCCGCATGAACATGGCGAGCAGGCCACCGAGGAGAAAGAAGCCGAACGACGTCACCATGTAGCTGATGCCGATGGCCTTGTGATCGGTGGTCGTGAGCCAGCCGAGCATGCCCGGCGCCGGCGCGTGGTGCTCGGCCTCCGGTTCGGGGACGATCTCGGGCCGATCCTCGAGCGTGGTCATCCGGTCACGCTCTCGGCCCGGGCCCGCTCCCGATCGAGCCAGGCCCGGTACTCGCCCATGCTCACGGCCTCGACCCGGAAGTCCATCCGGGCGTGGTCGAGCCCGCAGTACTCGGCGCAGCGACCGGGGAACATGCCGGGGTCCTTGACCACCACGTCGAGCTCGTTGTCGACACCTGGCACCACGTCCAGCTTCTTCAAGAAGCGCGGGACCCAGAAGGAGTGGATGACGTCGGTGGTGCGCAGGCGGATGCGCACGGTAGCCCCGACGGGGAGGACCATCGTGGGACGGGGCTCGGCGGGGGTGCCAGTGATCACCACCCCTTCGTCGGGGTAGCGGAACTGCCACTGCCACTGGTAGCCGATGGCCTCGACCACCACGTCAGGGTTCGACACCTTGGCTGTGACCTTCTCCTGGGTGAAGACGGTGAACCCGAACAGGATGGCGACGATCGCCACGGGAGTGAGGGTGTAGAAGATCTCAAGGGGGACGTTGTCCGACCGCTGGCCGGGGAGCCCCTCGGCCGGGCCGCTCCGGCGCCGGTACCGGATCACCGACCAGGCGATCAGGGCCCACACGAGGGCCCCCACGCCGAGGGCCGTCAGCATCGAGCCCTGCCACAGGGACAGGATCCGCTCGCCGTCCTCGGTGACCGGGTCGGGCACGCCGAAGCTCGGCAGCCGCTCGCAGCCGCCGGCCACGACCATGGGCAGGCCGGCGGACGTGACGAGCAGGGCCCTCCTCGCTCCCCCAAGCGTCTGCACCGCGCTCAAGGTAACTGGTCGCGGTGGTGGCCCGTCCAACCTCAGGCGTACGTGAACCCGTCCTGCGGTCGGCTCGGGCGGCAGCCCTGCAGAGAGCCGGCGCAGACGTCGTTCAGAGCTCGGTGATGGTCCCGCCGACGGGGCGTCCGAACGAGGCGGGCCGGGGCCGGCTGGCGGCAGGCCGCGGGGCCAGCCCAGGCGGCGCCGGGTCGTCCTGCAGCGCCTCGACGGGCGGCACCGCCTCGGGCGCCGGGTCACCCGGCGTCGGCGGTGGCTCGGAGTCGGGCCACCGCGTCTCGGGGGTTGCGGCGGATGCGGTCTCGTCGCTGGCGGCGAGGCGCCACTCGCCAGCGTCGGTGCGTAGAACACGACCCCGCTCGGCCAGCCGCTTGAGGCTGATCCGCACCCCTTCCTCGGGCCGGCGGGACGTCGGAAGCCACCCCTTGGCCCCGAGGGCGTCGATCAGCTCGCCCAGCGACCACGTGCGCCCGGTGTCGGACTCGAACACCTGGCGAAGGGCGTCGGTCCCCCTCGGCGTGCCGGAGTCCGGCCTTGCCGGCGGCCCGACCGGCTCGGGGGCTGCGGGCGGGGCGGGCGGCGGCGGCGCCTTCTTGGCTGCGGCACGGCTCGGCACCTTCTTCGGGGGCTTCTCAGTGGCCTTGTCCCCAGCGGGCCTGCGGACGGGAGGGTGCGACGCCGCCGTGCTCACCGGCGCCGGCCCGGGAACGGCCAGCGGAGGCACGCCCCGGCTGAGTACCGGCCCCCGGGGGGTGCCGCCG
>JBKJUI010000385.1:0-13598 GCA_046590775.1 Acidimicrobiales bacterium | reverse complement strand
GCCAGCCCGACCTGCTGCTGCTCGACGAGCCCACCAACCACCTCGTCGCCGAGAGCGTGGCCTGGCTCGAGCGGTCGCTGCAGGCCTATCCGGGCACGGTCGTCGCCGTCACCCACGACCGGTACTTCCTCGACAACGTCGCCGGCTGGATCCTCGCGCTCGACCGCGGCGCCGGCATCCCCTACGAGGGCAACTACACGGGCTGGCTCGAGCAGAAGCAGCAGCGCCTCGCCTCGGAGGCGAAGACCGACGAGCGGCGGCGGCGCACCCTGGAGCACGAGCTCGAGTGGATCCGGATGTCGCCACGGGCCCGCCAGGCCAAGGGGAAGGCCCGCCTCAACTCCTATGACCAGCTGGCGGCCGAGGCCGAGTCGGCCCCCGACCGGGCGGCCGCCCTCGAGCTGACCATCCCTCCCGGGCCGCGCCTTGGCGACGTGGTGGTCGAGGCCGACGGGCTCACCAAGGGCTTCAACGACCGGCTCCTGATCGACGACCTCACCTTTGCCCTCCCCCGGGGCGGGATCGTCGGCGTGATCGGGCCGAACGGCGCGGGCAAGACCACGCTCTTCCGGATGATCACCGGCCAGGAGGCACCCGATGCCGGCAGGCTGCGCGTCGGGCCCACCGTCCAGCTGGCCTACGTCGACCAGTCGAGGGAGACCCTCGACGCATCCAAGACGGTGTACGAGGAGCTGACCGGTGGGCGCGACGAGCTGACCGTCGGTGGGCGCGCCATCAACGGCCGCGCCTACTGCGGCCAGCTCGGGTTCAAGGGCAGCGACCAGCAGAAGCTCGTCGGCGTGCTGTCCGGCGGCGAGCGCAACCGCCTGAACCTCGGAAAGGTCCTGTCGGCCGGCGGCAACCTCCTCCTGCTCGACGAGCCGACCAACGACCTCGACGTCGACACCCTGCGGGCGCTCGAGGAGGGCCTGCTGTCCTTCGCCGGCTGCGCCGTGGTCATCAGCCACGACCGCTGGTTCCTCGACCGCATCGCCACCCACGTCCTGGCCTTCGAGGGTGACAGCGAGGCCCGCTGGTTCGAGGGCAGCTACAGCGACTACGAGACCGACCGGCGCAAGCGCCTGGGAGCCGAGGCCGAGCAGCCCCACCGGCCCAAGTTCAAGCCGTTGGTGCGCTAGACCTCTTTTCGCTCAAGGCGGCCAGCTGGACGCCGATGGGGAGGGGTGGCAACCGTGACGACCCAGAGCCGGGCGGTGGTGCGGACCATCGAGCCAGGCAACTCGGCCATCTGCCCTGTGTGCGACCAGCAGGTGAAGTTCCAGGCGCGGACCCAGGGCAAGCAGGTGATCTGCAACGTCTACGAGGACGACAAGTGGAAGCGCGTCGAGCACTACCACGTCGTCTGCTACGACGAGGCACACGAGCCCTACGGGTCCCCCTCGACCTGAGACAGGCACCGGCCGAAGCCGGGTCGGCTGACCCCGGCGGTACCGTGGCCCCGTGGGTCGACGGGCAGGCAACCTCGTCTTCGGCGTCCTCGGCGTCCTAGCGCTGCTCGGCCTGGTCGGGTGCTCGGGAGGCAGCCCTGCGACGACCGGCACCGGGCCGAGGCCGAACGCCGTGCGCCCCGCCGCCGGTCCCCTTCCCGGTCCGCCCAGCCCCGACCCGGTGATCGTGGCCGAGGCCGCGGTGCCGATGATCGAGGTCTTCGACGAGCCTGGCGACCTCTCCCCTGCGCCCCGCTCGGTCAGCTCGCCCCGCCCGTCCGGGACGCCCGCGGTGTTCGTCGTCCTCCAGCGGCGGGCCGACATGGCCGAGGTGCTGCTCCCCATGCGGCCGGCCGGGTCGTCGGGCTGGGTGAGGCTCAGCGAGGTCAGGCTCACCCAGCACCGCTGGCGCATCGTGGTCGAGCTCGCCGCCTACCGCCTCACCGTCTTCCAGGGCCCCGACGTCGTGCGGGTGGAGACCATCGGCATCGGCACCGCCGGAACCCCGACCCCCGACGGGCGCTGGTACACCACCGAGCTGCTGCGCCCACCCAAGCCCGACGGCCCCTACGGTCCCTTCGCCTTCGGCCTGTCCGGGTTCACCGGAGGCGGGGACGGCCCCTCGGGCGCTAACGGGCAGCTGGGCCTCCACGGCACCAACGACCCCTCCACCCTGGGCCGCAACGTCAGCCTCGGCTGCCTCCGAATGTCCAACGAAGCCATCTCCGCCCTGGCCACCCAGCTCCCCCTCGGCGTCCCCCTCGAGGTTCGCGCCTGACGGGTTTCGCCGCCCGACCGAAGGCGGTCACCGGGTGCGGGCCTACCCGGTGTACGTGGGCTCGGCGACGATGGCGACGGCGAGGGGGGTGGTTGGAAGCGTGGTGGTCGGGGCCTGAGGTGTCGCCGATGCCTGCGGTGCGGTGGTGGGTGCGCCCGGGGCTCCGGTGGGAGCCGGTGACGTGGTGACCGGCGCCGTGGTCGGGGTCGGCGGCGTGGCTTCGATGGTGAAGGGGGCCGACCGGTAGCGGGCGTAGGGCGACGGCGCCCCGACCCGGGCCAGGCAGACGGCCGAGATCTCAGCGCTCTGGGCGCCGAGGTCCGGCACCCGCAGGCCCACGGTCCAACGTCCGGTCGCCGGGTCCACTGCGCCCTCGGCCTCGGCCCTGGTGGCCTTGGCCGCGTCGAGGAGGCTGACCCGCACCCGTGGGCTCGGCGAGCCCGCCGGAGGCGTGCACCGCGCCTCGCCCGACTCCACCTGGATGGTGTCCCCTGAGCGCCCCCGGCGCAAGTTGGCCGCCGGCGGGCCGGGTTCTTGGAGGCGGAGGTCGAGTCGGCCCGCAACGTAGGACGGGCCAAAGCCGGCGTTCAGGCCGGAGTCGGTGTAGCACCCCGCCTGCACCCGGTAGGTGCCGGGGGGCAGGTCGGGGTCGAGGCGGACCTCGACCGACCAGGAGCCGGTCGGGCCGACCACGCCCTGGAACGGGACCCGGTTCGCCGGCGTGGCCGTGCCCGCGGCGTACAGGTCGACCGACGCCGACGGGTTGGCCGCGCTGGGCGGCGGGACGCAGGGCGACAGCGCGGCGTTGCTGACCTTCACGAGCGACCCCGGGTCGGCCGTCCCCGGGTTCACGAGGATCGACGCCGGCGACTGGGCGCCTGCGGTGCCTCCCGCCGCTGCCGCCGAAGCGGCGGCAGCAAAGGCGGCGGCCAGCACCAGGGCCCGTCGACGCACACACGTGATCGTACCGGTGGCTGGCCCGGTCATGGCCGCGGCCCGGCGTCTCGGACCCGGGCGCCGCTACTGTCCAGCCCTCTGCCGCCAAGCCCCAGGGAGTGGACATGCCCGTCACGGCCTACGTGCTCATCCAGACCGAGGTGGGGAAGGCGGCGTCGGTGGCCCAGGCGGTCGGCCAGCTGCCGGGCTTCGTCACCGCCGAGGCGGTCACGGGCGTCTACGACGTGATCGTGCGGGCCGAGGCGGACAACATGGACGACCTCGGCAAGTCCGTGGTCTCTCGGGTGGGCCAGATCGAGGGCATCACCCGCACCCTCACCTGCACCGTGGTCCACCTCGACTGAGCTTCGGGCCCAGCCGGCCCCGGCGCCCGAGTGTCAGGCCCGGACCTGCACGGCCCGGAGGCACAGGCCCATGAGGAACAGGCCGCCGAAGCCGTAGAGGAGGAACAGGCGCCCCTGCAGCTGGGCCCGGTAGCTGTACATGAGCCCGACGGCGACCAGGGCGATGAACCCGTAGAAGGCGTGGAACTGGTCGGCCTCGCGCTTGGAGGCGGAGACGAGCGCGGCGCCCAGGGCGACCTCGACGAAAATGGCCAGCTCGGCCGCCAACGTGAACCACCACAGCGCCCGCCGGCGCAGCGCCGGCACCCGGTCGGCTCCGAGCGTCCACAGCCCGGCCAGCCCGTTCGCCACGATCACGACCCACGCCCCCACGACGTGGAGGCTCCGGAGGCTCACGCCCGACAGCCTCCCACGCCCGCGTCTGCCCGCCTGAGGGTCCCCCATGGACCAGAAGTGGGCAGACTCGAGGGGGTTCAGCGTCAGAAGGCGGCGCGGAGGATGGCCAAGGCGTCGTCCTCGGTCACCGGGCGCGGGTTGTTGCCGACGTTGCCGTTCCCGAGCGCCTCGGCGGCCACCGCCTCGAGGTCGGCCTGCGTGACCCCGAGGTCGCCCAGCCCCGCCGGCAGCCCGATGCGGGCCCGGAGCCGGTCGACGGCGCCGGCGGGGTCGTCGGGATCCCCGAGGGCGGTGCCGATCCGGTGCAGCGGCCCGGCCAGCAGCGGGTCGGCGGCGTTGAAGGCGACGGCGTGGGTGAGCAGCAGGGCGTTGGCGCTGCCGTGGGAGATCCCGGTGCGGCCACCGAGGAGCTGGGCCAGCCCGTGGTGCACGCCCATCGACGCGTTCTGCAGCGCCCTCCCGCCCAGGCACGCCGCCTCGAGCATGCGCAGCAGGGCCTCGTCGTCGTGCGGGTCGTCGACCACGGCGGGGAGGGCGGCCATCACCCGCTCGATGCAGGCCAGCGCCACGGCCTCGGCCTCGGGCGTGCGCCGCGGCGACCAGGCGCACTCGATCCCGTGAGCCAGGCAGTTCATGCCGCTGCCGGCGCTGAGGACGGGGTCGAGGCCGGCCACGCAGGCCGGGTCGTAGGCCGCCGCCACCGGGGCGCAGGTGGGCGAGCCCGCCCCGCTCTTGCGGCCGCTGGCGGGGTCGGTCATCCCGAAGAACGGGGTGAGCTCGGCGCCCGACCACGTGGTGGGGACGGCGACGTGAGGCAGCGTGGGGCGGTCGAGGTGGCTGGCGGCCGGGTGGCCGGTGGCCTGCTCGGTGAAGAAGCTGACCGCCTTGCCCAGGTCGTTGCACGAGCCGCCACCGAACGAGACGATCGAGTCGACCTGCTCGTCGCGGGCGACCTGCACGGCCCGCTGCACGAGCGGGACCGGCACGTGCGAGGCCACCTCGTCGAAGGTGGCCACCCGGGCCCGGCCCAGGTTGCGCACGAGCCGGACGCCGGCGTCCGAAGCCGCCCGTCCCCTGGTGGTGACCAGGAGCACGCGCCGGCCGCCGGCCTCCTTCACCAGGTCGGCCACCCGGTCGAGGGCGTCGTCGCCGAGCACCAGCTTCTGCACGGTGGCGACGTGCGTCCACGACGACGGGGCACCCGACAGGTCCATGACCCTGAGCCTGTCAGACGATGTGGTCGTCCGGCGTGCCCTCGGGAGCGCGCATCCGCACGAAGTGCTCCCGGCCGAAGGCCTGCCGGAAGGCCTCCTCCGGCATCTTGAGGAAGAAGTCCATGTCGCCGACCTGGGTCTCGTGGCAGCGCATGGCGGCGATCTTGGCCGGGATGACCCCGCTCACGTCGACGACGGTGGTGATCTCCGACTCGGGCAGGCCCATCGTGGCCATCTCCTCGGCCGTCGGAACGTTCTCGTCCCCTGGTGTCGTCATGCCCTGCTCGACGGCCTGCGCCATGAACCGCAGCACCTCGTCGCGGTTGATCGTGGCCTGGTAGAGGCCGGGGGTGCCGGCCAGGTCGGCGGCCCGCAGGCCGACCCGGTGGACCTGGATGTGGTCGGGGTGGCCGTACCACCCGTTCTCGTCATAGGCCACCAGCACGTCGGCCCGCTCCCGCTGCAGCAGCTCGGCCAGCCGGGCGGCGGCCTCGTCGACGTCGACGTTGCAAAAGGCCCCCGGAGCGGCGTTCCCGTCGGTGCCCACCATCCCCGAGTCGGGGTAGCCGAAGAGACAGACCGAAGCGGCGCCGAGGGCCCGGGCTGAGGCCTCGACCTCCCGTGCCCGCCGAGCCGCCAACGGCTCCCCGTCTGCCAGGAGGCCGTCAGGGACCTCGCCCAGGGCGCCGTCGGTGGCGGTCACCAGCACGACGCGGTGCCCCTCCTCGGCCAACCTGGCCATGGTGCCGCCCGTGGTCAGGCACTCGTCGTCGGGATGGGCGTGCAGGAACACGACGGTCGCCATGGCGGCGAAGGTAGCGGTCGTCCCGGATCTCGGCGGCGGCGTCATGTCTTCAGGGAACGAACCGCGTCAAGCCCCAGCCGGGCCAGCCGGCGGAGGCCCGGGTCGCAGCCGGGATCGGCCTCGACCTCGGGCAGGGTCAGCCACCGGAAGCGGTCGGCCTCGGGGTTGGCCACCGGCTCGGCGCCCTCCGGGGCGATCACCACGAAGCGCACGTCGTGGTGGTCGTGGGGCTCGGCGTCCGGGGGGGTGACGTGGTGGACGTCGAGGTCGACCGGGAGGCGCGACACGAGGCGCAGGCCGGCGATGCCCGTCTCCTCCTCGGCCTCCCGCCGCGCCGAGCGGGCCAGGTCACCGTCCCCGTCCACGTGGCCGCCGGGCTGCACCCAGATGCCCAGCTTCTTGTGCCACAGCACGAGCACCCGCTGCGCGGCGGCGTCGACGACGAGGGCCGACCCCGTGACGTGGCCGCCGTCCTGGCGACCGAGGGGGTCCGGTGTGCCGTCGAGCAGGGCCAACGTGGCGCTGCGGGCGGAGGCCTGCTCGGAAGTGAGCGGGAAGAAGCCCTCGACCAGCTCCCGCGCCTGTGCCACCGCCGCGCTCACGCAACCGCACCGGCCTGGCGGAGCGTCTGCACCTCGTCGCTCGAAGCGCCCAGCCAGTCGGCCAGGATCTCGTCGGTGTGCTGGCCCGGCGCGGCCGGTGGGCGTTGGATCGCCCCCGGGGTGCGGCTGAAGCGGGGGGCGGGGGCGGGCTGGACGACGCCGTCGACCTCGACGAAGGTGGCGCGCTCCTTGAGGTGCGGGTGGTCCGGCGCCTCGGCGAAGGAAAGGACGGGCGCCACGCAGGCCTCGCTGTGCTCCAGCAGGTCGCACCACTCGGCCCGGGTGCGGGTCTTGAACAGCTCGTTCATCGCCACCTTCCGCGCGGGCCAGGTGGCGCGGTCGAGGTACGGCGGCGGATCGGGCCGCTCGGCCTCGAAGCCGGTGAGCCGGCACAGCTCTGCGTAGAACCGGGGCTCGATGGCCCCCACGGCGACATGGCCGCCGTCGCCGGTCTCGTACACCTCGTAGAAGTGGGCGCCGGTGTCCAGGAGGTTCGTTCCTCGGACGTCGGTGGGCGCGCCCATCGCCCGCATCGCCCAGAACATGGTGGAGAGCACCGCGGTGCCGTCCACCATGGCTGCGTCGACCACCTGGCCGCGACCGCTACGCCGGGCCTCGAGGAGGCCGCAGACGATGCCGAAGGCCAGGAACATGCCGCCGCCGCCGAAGTCGCCCACCAGGTTGAGCGGCGGGACGGGCCGCTCGCCCGCCCGGCCGATGGCGTCCAGCACGCCGGTGAGGGCGATGTAGTCGATGTCGTGGCCGACCACCCCGGCCTTGGGCCCCTCCTGCCCCCACCCGGTCATGCGGCCATAGACCAGCCTGGGGTTCGCCGCCGAGCAGTCCTCCGGTCCGAGGCCCAGCCGCTCCGTGACGCCGGGTCGGAGGCCCTCGATGAGGGCGTCGGCGTGCTCGACCAGCCGCAGCACGGCGGCTCGGCCCTCGTCGTGCTTCAGGTCGACGGCGATGGAGCGCCGGCCCCGGTTCGAGACGTCGAGTGCGGCCCGGGAAGCGGCGCCCGTCTGGCCGGGCAACCGGTCGACCCTGACCACGTCGGCGCCCATGTCGGCCAGCAGCATGGCGGCAAAGGGGCCGGGGCCGATCGAGGCCAGCTCGACGACCTTCACGCCGGCCAGCGGCCCTGTCGGGGGGAGATCCAGCGGCTCGGCCGCCGTCAAGCGTCGGCCCTGCGGGCGTTCTTCTCGATGGCGTCGGCGATCAGCGGCCACAGGTGCTCGGGGAGGTCGTGGCCCATGTCGGCCAGCTCGAGCAGCTCGGCGCCACGGATGGCCGCGGCGGTGGCCCGGCCGCCGTCGGGCTGGATGAGCGTGTCCTGCAGGCCGTGGATCACGACGGTCGGGACCCGCAGCTTGCGGAGGGCGTCGGTACGGTCGCCGCTGGCCAGGATGGCGGCCAGCTGACGGGCGCTGCCCTGCGGGCTGAAGGCCCGGTCGTAGCCCTCGCCCGCCCGGCGGCGGGACTCGTCCGGGTCGGAGGGGTGGGTCTTCGAGCCGATGAGCGCCGAGATCTCCACGCTCCGCTCGATGGCGCCGTCCCGGTCGGTGGGGGCCGGCGTGAGCACGGCCGTCATGGCCTCGGGAGTGGGCTGGCCCACCTCCCAGGCGCCGGTGGTGCTCATGAGCGAGCACAGGCTGCGGACCCGGCGCGGGTGCTCGATGGCGATGCTCTGGGCGATCATCCCGCCCATCGAGGCCCCGACCACATGGGCCTGCTCGATCCCCAGGTGGTCGAGCAGCCCCACGTTGTCGGCCGCCATGTCGGACAGCAGGTAGGGGGCCTTGCTCGGGTCGGCCATCACCTCGAAGATGTCTCCCCTGACCCCGTCGAGCTGGGTCGAGAGCCCGGCATCGCGGTTGTCGGGCCGCACGACCCGGAAGCCCCGCCCCACCAGCTCGGCCACGAACGGCCCGGGCCAGCTCGTGAGCTGGGCCGCCAGCCCCATCACGAGCAGCACCGGGTCGGCGGACGGATCGCCCTCGTCCAGGTAGAACAGCTCGATCCCGTTGACGGCGGCGGTGGGCATGGACCTTCAGCGTTCCTGCTCTTGACTGCGTGGTCAAGTGCCGGCGGGCCGCTGGGCGCCTACGGTCAGGCCGTGCCCTCTCGTCCCGACGTGCGGCTCGACCCGCTCACCCGGGCCCCGGTCGTGGTGACCCGGGCCCGGCAGGGCCGCCCCGACCGGCCGAGCGGCGCCTGCCCCTTCTGCCCCGGTGGCCTGGAGGCGCCCGAGCCCTACGAGGTCCGCTGGTTCCCCAACCGGTGGCCGCCGCTGGCCAAGGACCGCTGCGAGGTCCTCCTCTTCGGCCCCGAGCACGGGGCCGCCCTGTGGCAGCTGGGGGTGGCCGGCGTGCGGCGGGTCGTCGACCTGTGGGCCGACCGCACCTCGGCCCTCGGCGGGCAGGAAGGGGTGGCCTACGTCCTGCTGTTCGAGAACCGCGGCGCCGAGGTGGGCGCCACCATCGACCACCCGCACGGCCAGGCCTACGCCTTCTCCGAGGTGCCGCAGGCCCCGCTTCGCGAACTCACCCTGGGCCGCTGCGCCCTCTGCGACGCGCCTCCCGAACGGGCGATGGTGAGCCAGGCGGGAGTGTGGAGGGCGTGGTGCCCCGAGGCCAGCGCCTGGCCCTACGAGCTGAGGATCGCCCCCGCCACCCACATCCAGTCGCTGCCGGCGCTGACCGACGAGCAGCGGACCCAGCTGGCCGTCCTCCTGGTCGACGCCCTGGCCCGCCTCGACCAGCTCTTCGACGCGCCGATGCCGTACATGTTCTGGTGGCATCAGCGACCAACCGACGACGGCGAGTGGCCGCTGGCCCACCTCCACGCCCACGTGGCGCCCCTGCTGCGCTCCCCCGGCACCCCCCGCTACGTGGCGGCCGGCGAGCTTGGAAGCGGGGTCTTCTTCAACCCGGTGGCGCCCGAGGACGCCGCCGTCAAGCTGCGCTCGCGGCCGGGCGCCTGAGGGCCAGGCCGCCGCGGCTCAGGCCAGCAGGCGCGCCTTTTGGGCCTCGTACTCCGCCGGGTTGATGGCACCCTGCTGCAGGAGCTGGTGGAGCTTCTCGAGCTGCTCGGGCACCGAGAGGCCGGCCGGGCCGATCGGCCCCCTGGACCCGGCCATGCGGTCGACCCGCCGGTTCTCGTAGGCCTCGATCTCCCGGTAGATGACGTTCTGCACGACGCTCGGCTTGCGGATGTCGGTGAACTTGTTCTGCCCGGTCTCCCCGGCCGACTCGATGAGAAGGTCGCCGGCGCCGATCATCCGCTCGAAGATCGACTGGCTGAAGCGGATGGTCTGCACCCGGTCGAGCGGGATCTCGATGCCGTTCTTGGCCACCACGCCCTCTCGGTGGATGAGCCGCTCGTTGGTGACCACGAAGTTCGTCGTGGTCCACTTGACGTAGCGGATCAGGAGGAAGGCCACGGCCAGGGCCAGCACGCCCAGCATGACGAGCGGGAGCACGGCGTTGGCGGTCAGCAGCGAGGCGCCGGTGGCGGCGATGGCCAACACCACGAAGACCACCGGGAAGAACAGCTTCGCCCAGTGGGGCCGCAGGTCGAGGATGACCTCCTCGGACTGGTTCAGCAGGTCCGGCGGGAACGGCATGCGCGGACGCTACCTGTAGACCTTCCGCGGGAACAGCCTCCCGCCGGTCACCCGGTCGAGGAACAGGAGGCCGTCGAGGTGGTCGAGCTCGTGCTGGATGGCGCGCGCTTCGAACGCGTCGACCTGCAGCACCCGGTCCATCCCCTCCGGTGTGCGGCCCCGCACCACCAGCTCGGTGGCCCGGGCCACGTCCCCGGTCAGGTCGGGCACGCTCATGCAGCCCTCGCGCCCGGTGGCGGTCGGCCCGGCGGCCACCACCTCGGGGTCGATCAGCACCAGCTCGCCGTGGCACGAGCGCGCCTTTCGGTGGCCGGTCACGTCGACGCAGAAGACCCGAAGGCCCACGCCGACCTGGGGGGCGGCGAGCCCGACGCAGGCCGGCGACGCCCGCATGGTCTCGACCAGGTCGGCACAGAGGCGGCGCACCTCCTCGGTGACGGGGCCGACCAACCCGGCGCGCTGCTTCAGCACCGGCTCCGGCAGCCGGACCACGCCGAGGACGCTCACAGGAGGTCGGCGTCGACCGGGCTGAGCGTGCAGTCGACGCCGAGCTCGGTGGTGACCTGGCGGAGGCGGTCGCCCAGCACCATCGGGTCCACTCCCTCGCCGAGGGCGATCTCCAGCTGCATGGCGTAGACGGGCCTCTCGGCGCCGCCCACCAGGCGCGTGGTGAGGTCGACGACGTTGCCTCCCGCGTCGGCCACGACGGCGGTGACCGCAGCCACCAGTCCCGGCCGGTCGGCGCCGTAGACGGCCAGGGACCAACGATCGCCCGGAGGGATCGGGGGCGTTCCCTCGGCGATGGGGCGCACGTCGACGGTGAGCCCGAGGTCGTCGGCCACCGGGACCAGGGCCGCGGCCACGTCGATCCCCTCGGGCCCCCCGACCACCATGGCGATGGCGAAGTGACCGTGGAGGATGGTCATCGAGGTGTCGTCGAGGTTGGCCCCGGCCTCGGCCAGTGCCCCCGTGACGGCGGCGACGATCCCGGGCCGGTCGGCCCCCACGGCGAGCACGGCGAACAGCGGCACGGCGGGGACCGTATTCGCACCGAAGCGGTCAGGCGTAGCCGAAACGTTCTAGCAGCGACGGGCGGCGGACCAGGACCTTCTTGGCCAGCTCGGCGGTGCCCTCGGGCTCGTGCCCCTCGCCGACGTGCTCGTCCTGCCACGGCAGGCCGTAGTGGTGGTACAGCGCCTCCTCGACGTTGTGGGCCAGCTCGGGCGTGTCGTCGGGGACGGGAGATCGCTCGATGCGCTGCTTGGCGTAGCCGACCTGCAGGAACCCGTCGCCCTCGAAGGCGCCGGCCAGCGGCACGAGGTGGCGTCGGCGACCGGCGATGCCGGAGTCGACACCGACCCACTGGAGCGTGCCGGAGGAGGTGTCGGCGTAGAGGGCCACGATCACGCCCACCCGCCGCCCGTCCTCGTCGACCACGGGGCCTCGGGCGATGCGCCCGGCGTCAGCGGCGGGAGGGAAGTCGTTCATTGTCTGGTCACCTCGTGGTTGCGAAGGTCGAACGGCGGTCGTGGCGCTCGACGGCGAGCCGCACGAGCTCGTCGACGAGCCGGGCGTACGGGAGCCCGGACGCCTCCCAGAGCCTGGGGTACATCGAGATGGGCGTGAAGCCCGGGATCGTGTTCACCTCGTTGACGAGGAAGCCCCGTCCTCCGGCTTGGTAGAACAGGTCGACCCGGGCCATGCCGTCGACCCGCAGCGCCCGGTAGGCGGCCACGGCCAGGGCCTGCACCTCGGCGACCTCGGCAGGCTCGAGGTCGGCCGGCACGCAGAGCCCGGCGGTCCCCGCCTCGTACTTGTCCTCGAAGTCGTAGAACTGGTGGCTCGGCACGACCTCACCGGGCCGCGAGGCGCGCACCTCGGCGTTCCCCAGCACCGCCACCTCGATCTCACGGGGCCGGACGAGGGCTTCCTCGATCACCACGTACTCGTCGTAGCGGAGGGCCTTGGTCGCCGCGGCACCGAGCTCCTCGGCGGTGGCCGCCCGGCTGACCCCGACCGACGACCCCATGTTGGCGGGCTTGACGAACACGGGAAGGCCGAGGTCGTCGGCGACGGCGGCCAGGTCGGCCGGGAGCAGCTCCTGCTCGCGGCGGCACACCCAGCGCGGCTGGGGAAGGCCGTGGCGGCCGAGGACGTCCTTGGCCGCACCCTTGTCCATGCAGACCGACGAGGCCAGCACCCCGGCGCCGACGTAGGGGACGCCGGCCAGCTCGAGCAGCCCTTGGATGGTGCCGTCCTCGCCCATCGGGCCGTGCAGCAGGGGGAACACCACGGTGGCGGCGCCGTCGGCGGCAGCCACCGCCGGGAGGGGATCGACCTCGGAGCTCCCCGCGAGGTCGTCCGGGCTCGGCAGGCTGGGGGCGGCGTCGGGCAGGGCGGCCACCGCGGCGTCGGCGGCGATCCAGCGGCCGTCGCGCCTGATGCCGATGGCGGCCACGTCGTAGCGCTGGCGATCCACCGCCTCGAGGACGTGCCGAGCGGAGACGCACGAGACATCGTGCTCGGCCGAGCGGCCACCGAACAGCACGACGAGGCGGGTCTTCGGCACCAGAGGCCAAGCCTACGGCCTCCGTCGGAACCCACCCCGCAGCTGACAGGGGCTGAGGACCGACGGCCGTGGCTCGAGCTTCTGGCCGCTCGGCGCCTTTAGGCTCGAGCGTCGTGCGCCTCCGTGCTGCTGCGTTGGCTGCGGCCTGCGAAGGTGTCCTCTCGGGGCCAGACGTCGACGTCGATGGGGCCACCACCGACTCCCGCGGCATGCGCCCGGGGCAGCTGTTCGTTCCCGTGGTGGCCGACCGAGACGGCCACGACTTCGTCGCCAACGCGCTCGCCGCCGGCGCCGCCGCCTATCTCACGACCCGCCCTCCGCAGGGCGGGACGGCGATCGCCGTGGAGGACACGCTCGACGCGCTGGCGGCCTGCGGGCGACTGGCCCGCTCGCGCCTGCCCGACCGTGTGGTCGGGGTCACCGGCAGCGTCGGCAAGACCTCGGTGAAGGACCTCCTGGCCGCGGCGTTCGCCACCACCTTCGCCACTGCGGCCAGCGACAGGTCGTTCAACAACGAGCTGGGCGTCCCCCTCACGCTCCTCGAGGCCGCCGAGGGAACCGAGGCCGTCGTCCTCGAGATGGGGGCGCGCGGCATCGGGCACATCCGGCTCCTGTGCGGCGTGGGCCGCCCGACGGTCGGGGTGGTGACCAGCGTGGCCGCGGTGCACACCGAGCTCTTCGGGACGATCGACGATGTGGCCGCCGGGAAGGGCGAGCTGGTCGAGGCGCTGCCGAGCTCGAGTGTTGCCGTCCTCAACGCCGACGACCCCCGGGTGGCGGCCATGGCATCTCGGACCACGGCGCGGGTCCTCTCCTACGGCGATGCCGGTGAGGTCCGGGCCGAGGACGTGGCCTGCGAT
>JBKJUI010000463.1:0-3464 GCA_046590775.1 Acidimicrobiales bacterium | reverse complement strand
GGCCTGCCGCCCACGGGCGGGCTCGGGATCGGGATGGACCGTCTGGTGATGCTGCTGACCGGCACCGAGGCGATCCGCGACGTCCTCCTGTTCCCCACCCTCCGGCCCGAGGTCTTCCGCGAGACGGCCGAGACCTCCGCAGAGTTGGATGCGTCCGGAGGCGACCAGGGATGAGGGTGCTCGTCACCGGCGCCGGCGGGGAGCTCGGGTCCCGGGTCACCTCGATGCTGGAGGACGACCGCTCGATCGAGGAGATCGCCGCCGTCGACCTGCGGGCCCCGCAGCGGCGTTTCCGGCGGGCGCAGATGACCGTGATCGACCCCCGGGAGCGGCGCAAGCTGGTGGCCGCCGTCCGCCGCTTCGCTCCCACGGCCATCGTCCACCTCGGCGTCTACGAGCCCGACGCCCGGTCGTCCCCGGCGCTGGCCGCCGAACGGACGAGCACCGCCACCATGGCCGTGCTCGGGGCCGCCGCCGACCTCGGCAGCCTCGACCGCATCGTCGTCCGCTCGGGACTCGAGGTCTACGGGCGGGGGCGGGGGATGGTGAGCGTGCCGGACGAGGACGTTCCGCCCGACCCTGGCTCCCCGTTTGGGCGGTCGCTGGTCGACGTCGAGCGGCTGGCCGTCGCCACCGGCCACAGCGCGGAGGTTCCCGTGACCACGCTGCGGCTGGCGCCCGTCCAGGGTCCCGGGGTGCCGAGCCCGCTCGGGCGCCTGCTCCGCCTGCGGGCCGTTCCCGTCGACGCCATGGCCGACCCGACGTTCTCCCTGCTGCACGTCGACGACGCCGCCGTCGCGGTCGTGGCCGCGCTGGCGGCCCGTCACCACGGCCCGCTCAACGTCGTGGGCCGGGGCGCGGTCAGCGTCCTGCAGGCCGTCCGGCTGGGGGGCCGCTTCCCCCTCCCCGTCTTCCCCCCCGCCTGGCCGGTCGTCCGGGCCCTCGTCGCCGCCTCGGGTGCCCCGCTGCCCGACCATCACCTCGAGCTGCTCCGCCGGGGCCGCACCGCCGACGGCGCCAGGGCCCGCGCCGCCCTCGAGCTCGATCCCCGACCCACACTCGAGGTCCTCCAGGGTCTGCACACCTGGGGCGAGGCGCCGGTCCTCAGGCTCGTCGCAGGCTCAACGTGACGGGGGCCGACAGGGCCGACCACCCGTCCCGGGGTGGGGCCGTGGGCGAGGTCGGGCAGAAGGTCGCCCACGTCGCCGGCGGCCTGCTCGGGCGGCGGCTCCGGGGCGAGGTGGCCGTCGACGAGTGGGGCCTCGACCCCGAGGTGGCCGACGCCCTCCGGACGGTCTCGACGGTGGCGTTGCGGATCACGGTGGCCGGACCCGGCCGCCTGCCGGTCGACGGCCCGTGCGTCGTCGTGGTCAACCGCCGCTTCGGGTTGGTCGAGCCCTTCGTCGCCCTTCGGGCGGTGCACGACGCCGTCGGGCGGCGCGCCCGCTTCCTCGGGACGGCCCCAGGCGTGCTCGACACGCTCTGGCGCCGTGTTGGCGGCGCCGTCGACCGGCCCGAGGAGCTGGCCGGGCTGCTGCGGGCCGGCGAGCTCGTCCTCGTCCCGCTCACACCGGTGCACCGATCGCGCCGCCGGGCCGGAGTCGTCGGCCCCGACCGCCTCGGGCCGGCCCTCGACCTCGGCGTCCCCGTGATCCCCCTGGCCCTCGTGGGCAACGAGCTCACCGGTGGCTGGACCGCCTGCGTGGGGGAGCCGGTGCCCCGCCCTCCCGGCCAGAGCCCGCTCTCCCAGTTCGACCTCGCCGCCAGCGCGGTGGCCGGCGTCCAAGCCCTCCTCGACGAGGCCTTCCCCCCACGGTGGCCATTCGCCTGAGATGGGCGGCTGAGGTCGGCCCGCAGCCGGCCCCCGCCTACTCCACCGTGTCGAGGAGGCGGTGGCCGAGGGTGGCCAGTGCGTCGAGGACGGGACCCTGCGGGAGGGGCTCGAGGTAGGCCGCCGCCTCGTCGGCCAGCTGGCGGCCGCAGGCGATGGCTCGGGCCACGCCGTCGGTCGAGCGGACCAGGGCCAGCACCTTGTCGCGGCAGGCGTCGTCGATCGGGCCGCCCAGCAGGTCGTGCAGCTCGGGGCCGACGTCGGCGCTGGCCAAGGCGTGCAGGACCGGCAGGGTGTAGACGCCCTCGACCATGTCGTGGCCGGCGGGCTTGCCCAGCTCGGCCTCGGTGCGGACCAGGTCGGCGATGTCGTCGTAGACCTGGAAGGTGGAGCCGAAGGCGTCGCCGAAGGCGGTGAGGCCGGCCACCTGGGCGGCATCGGCGTTGCACACCAGCCCGCCGATGCGGCACGCGGCGGACATGAGGGCGGCGGTCTTGCCGGCGATCGAGCGCAGGTACTGGTCCTCGGTCCGCTGGACCGAGAAGGCGGTCTGCAGCTCGAGGACCTGGCCCTCGCACATGCGCACGAGCGTGCGGGCCAGGACGGCCGACACCTCGCTGCCGAGGGTGGTGGCGATCTCGGACGCCTTTCCCAGCAGGAAGTCGCCGGCCAGGATGGCCACGAGGTTGTTCCACTTGGCGTTGGCCGACGGGACCCCGCGCCGGGTGTCGGCGTCGTCCATGACGTCGTCGTGATACAGCGAGCCCAGGTGCATGAGCTCGCAGGCGACGCCCCCCTGCACCAGCTCGGGGGTGGGAGCCGAGCCGCAGGCGGCGCCGGCGGCCAGGGCCAGGGCGGGGCGGAAGCGCTTGCCCCCGGCCCGGATGAGGTGGACGCCGACCTCGCCCAGAAAGGCGTCCTCGGTCGCCACGGACTCCACGAGCGCGACGTCGACCCGGTCGAGGTCCCCGTCGAGATCGGGAAGGCCCAAGAGCTCGGCGACGTTCATCTGTGCAGAGACGGTAGTAGGAAGCCTTGGGGCACCCCAACCTCCTGCCGTCAACCCTGCGGAAGGGGATTGACCGGCCCCCCCGGTAGACTGACTCTCGTCCGCCTTCCCCGAACGGAGGCACCCTTGTTCGAACGCTTCACCGACCGGGCCCGACGGGTCCTGGTGCTCGCCCAGGAGGAGGCACGCCTCCTCAACCACAACTTCATCGGCACCGAGCACATCCTTCTCGGCCTCATCCACGAGGGAGAGGGCGTGGCCGCCAAGGCCCTCGAGTCCCTCGGCATCTCCCTCGAGAACGTGCGGGAGAAGGTCGAGGAGACGATCGGCTCGTCCGGTTCCTCCACCACCGGCTCGCCCCCCTTCACCCCCCGGGCCAAGAAGGTCCTCGAGCTGTCCCTCCGCGAGGCGTTGCAGCTCGGCCACAACTACATCGGCACCGAGCACATGCTCCTCGGCCTGGTCCGCGAGGGCGAGGGCGTGGCCGCCACCGTCCTGCAGAGCCTCGGCGCCGACCTGTCCCGCGTGCGCCAGCAGGTCATCCAGCTGCTGTCCGGCTCCGGCTCTCAGGAGCAGGGCACCGGCAAGGGCGGGGCCCAGCCGGGCGCCGGCGCTGCTGCTGGC
>JBKJUI010000374.1:0-3379 GCA_046590775.1 Acidimicrobiales bacterium | reverse complement strand
CTCTCCCCCGTGAGCGAGGCCGTCCCGGGCAGCATGCACGGCTACGACGTCACCGATCCCGGCCGGCTGCGAGACGATCTCGGCGGCGAGAAGGCCTTCCGGTCGCTCGCCACGGCGGCGGGGACGGCCGGCCTGGGCCTGCTGCTCGACGTCGTGCCCAACCACGTGGCCGCCGACGAGGCCAACCCGTGGTGGACCGAGGTCCTCGAGCTCGGGCAGGGCGCGCCCCACGCCGGTCACTTCGACGTGGACTGGGACCCGCCGGAGCGTCGCCTCCGTGGCCAGCTCGCCCTCGGCGTGCTCGACGACCACTACGGGCGGGTCCTGGCTCGTGGCGTCCTGCGCCTCGAGCTCGAGCCTGACCGCCGGGACGGCTCCGCCCGAGCGGGATCCGTCGCCCTGCGTTGGTCGGGCGGCCAACTCCCGCTGGCCCCCCACACGGTGGGCGCGCTCGTCGAGGCGGCCGCTGCGGCGAGCGGCGACGAGGACCTCGCCTTCTCCGGCCGCGCCCTGTCCCGGTGCTCAAGCCCCCGTCCGGACCTGGCGGCCGACGCCGGCGCCGCCAACCGCCTGCTGGCCCGCCTGCTGGCCGAGCGGCCCGGGTGCCGGACGGCGCTCGGGTCGGTGCTGGAGGAGGTGAACGCCGACCGGTCCCGCCTCCACGAGGTCCTCGAAGGCCAGCACTACGAGCTGATGCGATGGCAGCGCGGTGCCGACGACCTGGTCCATCGGCGGTTCTTCGACGTCTCCAACCTGGTGGGCCTGCGGCTCGAGGACCCAGCGGTGTTCGACGACGTCCTGGGGCTCCCGGTCCGCCTGCACCTCGAAGGCCTGGTCGACGGCTTCCGCCTCGACCACGTCGACGGCCTGGCCGACCCGACAGGCGCGCTGCGCCGCCTGGCCCAGGAGGCGCCCGAGGCCTGGGTCCTGGTCGAGAAGATCCTCATCGAGGACGAGCGCCTCACCGAGGGCTGGCCGGTGGCCGGCACCACCGGCTACGACGCCATGGCCCGGATCACGGGCGTGCAGGTCGACCGGGAGGGAGTGGCCGAGCTCGAACGGGCGTGGCGCAAGGTAACCGGGGTCCAGCACGGCGTCGAAGAGGAGGAGGTGACCTGCCGCCGCCTGGTGCTCTCCACCAGCCTGCACGCCGAAGTGGCCAGGCTCACCGGCCTGTTCGTCCGCACCTGCGAGGTCACCCCCGACTTCCGCGACTTCACCCGTCGAGAGCTGCAGGCCGCCCTGGTCGCCGCCGCCACCGCCGCCCCGGCCTACCGGTCCTACGGCCGGGCGGACCGTGGGCAGGTGGAGATCAGCCCCGGGGACGTCGACTTCGTCGACCGGTGCCTGGCCCGGGGCGCCGCCTGTGACCCCACCGTCGACGACGACCTCTGGCGCTTCCTCCGCTCGGTCCTGCTGTTCGAGGTGCCCGGGCCGGGCTACGAGCTGGCCGTGCGCTTCCAGCAGCTGTGCGGCCCGGTGGCGGCCAAGGGCGACGAGGACACCCTCTCCTACCGCTGGACGGCGTTCGCCGGCGCCGCCGAGGTCGGGCACCCGCTCGGGCGCCCGGCCCTCGACGTCGAGGACTTCCACCGCTGGGCCGTCCACGCCCAGGAGGAGTGGCCGCTGGCGCTCGTCTCCCTCACCACCCACGACACCAAGCGCAGCGAGGACGGGCGCGCCCGGCTGGCCGTCCTGGCCCAGGAGCCGGCCGCCTTCCTGGGCTTTTGGGACCATGCCGTCGAGCACCTCGGTCCCGGTCCCGACCCGGCCCTCACCTGGCTCCTGGCCCAGGTCGCCGTGGCCGCCCACCCGATCACGCCCGAGCGGCTCGAGGCCTACTCGATCAAGGCGGCCCGGGAGGCGAAGACGGTCACCACCTGGATCGAGCAGGACGACGAGGCCGAGGCGGCGATCCGCGAGCTGGCCCGGGCGTTGGCCGCCGAGCCGGTGATCCAGGCGGCGGTGGCCTCGCTGCACGACGAGCTGGGGCCGGCGTTCGTGGCCCAGACGCTCGTGCAGAAGGCGCTGGCCCTCACGGTGCCGGGGGTGCCCGACATCTACCAGGGCGCCGAGCTGGTCGACCTCCGACTGGTCGACCCCGACAACCGGACACCTGTCGACTTCGACGAGCGCCGGCGGCGACTGGCGAGCGGCAGGGACCCGAAGCTGCTGCTGGTGCAGAAGGTGCTGGCCCTTCGCCGCCGCCGGCCTGCGGCCTTCGGCGAGGGCCTGCGCGGCGCCCACATACCCCTGGCCACGTCGTCCTCCGACGTCGTGGCCTACGGCCGCGGTCCCGACGTGGCCGTGGTCGCCCCCCGCTTCGCCTACCGGCACCTGGCCGGCGGGACCGGCGACACCACCGTCGACCTGCCGCATGGCACCTGGCACGACGTCGTCACCGCCACTGCGGTCGACGGTGGCAAGGGACGCAAGGTCGCCGACGTCCTCGGCGGACGCCCGGTGGCCGTGCTCGAGCGGGACTGAGGGGACCGAGGCCGTGGACGCCGCTGCGCCCCTAAGGGTGTGGGCCCCGCTCGTGGACGGGGTCGACCTCGTCGTCGAGGGAGCCGGCGGCGGCGAGGAGCCTCTGGCCGGGAGCACCGCCGGCTGGTTCTCGGGCCCGTCGCTCGCGCCCGGGACCCGCTACCGCCTGCGCGTCCACGGCGGCCCGGCCGACGGCCGCACGATCACCGACCCCGCCGCCCACTCCGCCCCCGACGGGGTCTTCGGGGCGGCCGAGGCCGTCGACCACGCCGCCTTCTCGTGGAGCGACGCCGGGTGGGACGGCGGCCGTGGCGCCGATCGGCGGCGGGCGTCGATCCACGAGCTGCACGTCGGCACCTTCACCCCCGAGGGCACGTTCGCGTCGGCAGCCGGGCGCCTCGACCACCTGGTCGACCTCGGCGTCACCCACGTCGAGCTCCTCCCGTGCAACAGCTTCACGGGCCACCACGGCTGGGGCTACGACGGCGTGATGTGGTGGGCGCCCCACCACGCCTACGGCGGGGTCGAGGCCATGAAGGGCTTCGTCGACGCCGCCCACCAAGCGGGCCTGGCCGTCCTGCTCGACGTCGTCTACAACCACCTCGGCCCCGAGGGCGACACCACGTGGGCGCTGTGGCCGATCAAGAACCCCCGGCACCAGACCCCCTGGGGTGACGCCATCAACCTCGACGGCGAGCACGGCGACGGCGTCAAGGAGCTGATCCTCGACAACGCCCTCGGCTGGCTCCGCCGCTTCCACCTCGACGGCCTCCGGCTGGACGCCGTGCACGCCCTGGTCGACGACTCGCCGGTCCACCTGCTCCAGCAGCTGTCGCAGGGGGTCGACGACCTGGCCGTCGAGCTCGGACGGCCGTTGTGGCTGACCGCCGAG
>JBKJUI010000110.1:0-4486 GCA_046590775.1 Acidimicrobiales bacterium | reverse complement strand
GGTGGCCGGGCCGTCGCACCGCGCTACTTGATCTGGTCGATCTGCTCGTTGACCTTGGTGTTGGAGTTCGTAAGGGTCTCCTTGAACAGCACCCACATCACCACGCCGAGGAACGCCATCACCAGCACAGCTATGGCGGCGGAGATCACGCCCTCGCCACGCTCGTCCTTGATGATCCGGCCGTACAGGGCAGCGCGGGCCGTCCGTTGCCAGACAAACGCAAACAGGGCCAGGTCGCTCATCGTGCCTCCTTCTTCAGGATCCGGCGAAGAGGCTCAAGGCCTCGATAAAGGGGATGGAAAGGAAAATTACCCCGGGAACGAGTGTGGCCACCGTAACCGGGATCCACACCTGCTGCCCTCGGCGCTCCATCGTCTCGACAAGCTGTCGGTGGACGTCTCGCCGGATGGCTCGGGCCTCGTCGGAGATCAGGCGGCCGAGGTCGCTGGCCTCGCGGTTCAGGGCCAGCACCGGAACCAGCCGGTCGAGCGCCTCCACCCGAGCGACCGTGGCCCACTCCCGGAGGGCGTCGACCTCGCTCAGGCCGTGGCGGATCCGGGTGGTGACCCGCTGGAGGTCACGGGCGCATGCCCCGTCTCCCCGGACGGCCAGCCGGTTCAGGGCGGAGCCGAGCGAGAAGCCGGCCGACAGGAGCATGGCCAGCTGCTCGCTCACGACAGGCAGCTCCAGGAACAGCCGGCGCCGCCACCGGTCCGAAGCGTTGGCCAGCTGCTGCTCGAGCACCAAGAAGGCGAGGACGGGGGAGCCGAGCAGTCCGAACAGGACGATGCCGGGGCCGGGGCGGGCGGCCAGGGCCACCAGCAGGGCCATGCCCTCGGCGGCCACACTCCACCCGAGCTGACGCACCCGGAAGGCGGTGACGTCGAGCGGCGAGTGCACCCGCTGGAGGCGCACGGCCAGCTCCTCGCTCACCCCGAACAGGCGGGCCAGCCGTTCGCCGATGCGGCGGGAGACGGGGCCCACGACCTCGCGGAACGACTCGACCGACAGCAGGCCGCTTTGCTCGGGCCCGGCCATGCCGCCCGGGCTGTACGGGCGCAGCCGCTGGACGAGTGCCGGCCGGGAGAACCACCGAAGCTGCGACAGCAGCAAAGTGACCCCGGCCCACAGCACCAGTCCCGACAGCACGAACAGCCTCATGACGGGCCCCGTCGGTCAGTCATGGAAGACCGGCCCCGCCGGTCAGTCATGGAAGACCCGCTGTTCATCCGGCAGCAGCATCAGCCGGCCCGCCCACAGCCAGCACCCGGCGACAACGAAAAGGCCGCACGCCACGGCGACCTGGCCGCCGACCGTCTGGTACGCCTCCCGGCCGGTGCCGATGGACAGGCCGGCCAACGTCATGCCGAGGGGGACGATGAGCACGAAGCGGCGGGCGAAGCGCACGCCGGCCTGGCGGGCCTGGGCGTCCTTGCGGCCCTGGAGGTCCTGGATGCGGTCCTCGACCAGGGCTGACAGCCGCCGGTCGAGGTCCGACCCGCCCACCTCGTAGGCCACCAGCAGCGTCTCGAGGGTGGTGTCGGCCGTCACATCGGACAGCCGTTCCTTGAGCACCGACACCGTGCGGGGGAAATCGGTCGACAGCAGCCATTCCCGCTCGGCGGCGGCGAAGGCGGGGCGCAGCTCGTCGGGCGCCCGCCGGCCCACCTCGAACAGCCCCTGGGGGATGGAGCGGCCGAGCGAGCCGGTCTGGAGGCGCAGCTCCTCGATGAGGCGGGGCCACGCCTCCCGGGCCTCGCCGCGACGGCGGTCCCGCCGGGCCCGGTAGGAGGCGATGGGGAAGGTGGCGGCGAACAGCCCGGCGATCAGGGCGGGGAGAGCGCCGGCGAACAGGGCGTACGCCAACGCCGCGCCCATCACGAACAACACCGCCATCACGGCCACGAACTCACGCGGCTCCACCCCCTCCAGCCCGGCCTGGGCCAGCCACTCGGCCGTGCGCCGGCGGGAGGAGCGCTCGCCGTCGCCCACCGGCGAGAGCCCGAACCCCGTCCATCGCATGGCCAGGGCGGTGTAGACCAGGAACACGCCGTAGGCGGCGAGCACGGCCAGGAACAGCCCTGTCACCGGCGGGCCTCCCGCCCGAATCCCACCGTGGCGGCGCGTGCCGCCTGCTTGTCGATCCGGGGGACCACGCCGAACGGGGCGGCGGTGGCGTCCAGCAGCTCGCGCACGTCGTAGCCGGCCATCTCCAGCGGCCGGGCGGCCCGCGCCGGGAGGTTGCCCGTCCACGTGAGCGGCGCCCCCGGGCGCTCCCGGCGGAACAGTTCGGTGACGGTGAAGGCGGTGGAGTCCCGGCCGGTCTGCAGGTCCTCCACGGCCACGACCTCGGATACCCGCACCTCGTCGCCGATGCGCGTGCAATGGACGACGATGTCGATGGCCTCGCTCACGAGGGAGTTGAGGGCCGACATCGACAGCTCGCTCGACGTGTCAGCCAGCTGGCAGATGAAGCGCAGGCGGGTGAGGGCCTGGCGGGCGGAGCCGGCGTGGATCGTGGTGAAGCCCTTCACACCCGACGACAGGGTGAGCAAGAGGGGGAGGGCCTCCCGGTCGCGCACTTCGCCCACGATGGCGATGTCGGGCGCCATGCGCAGGAACCCCGCCACCAGGCGGCGAAGGTCGATCTCCTTGCGGTCCTGGCGGGGTGGGCGGGTCTGCATGCTCGCCACATTCGGAAGGGGAATGTCCGCCTCGAACACCTCCTCGGCCACCACCACCCGTAGCGACGGGTCGAGCTCCGCCGCGCAACACGACAGCAGGGTGGTCTTGCCCGACCCGGGGGCGCCTGCGACCACGATCGACAACCGGGCCCGCACGCAGGCCCGCAGGAAGGCGGCGACCTTGTCGTCGAGCATGTCGCGGTGCACCAGCTCGCCGAGGGTACGGAACGCGACCCCGGTGAACTTGCGGATGTTCACCAGCACGTGGCCGTCGCGCCCCACGTCGCCGTGCACGATATGGATGCGGGCGCCGGTGTCGAGCTGGGCGTCCTGAAGGCCCTCGGCCGGATCGAGCTTTCGGTGCGACCCTGATGCGTCGTCGAGGATCTTGGTGAGGGTGCGCACGACGTGCTCGTCGTCGTGGAAGACCTCGTCGTGGTAGCCGCTCGGCCCGGTATGGCGCTTCACGAAGATCGCGTCTGGCCCGTTGACCATGATCTCCCACAAATCAGGGTGAAACGAACCAGGGTCGTAGAAAGAGGCTGCTCAGATGGCCTTTTTGTCAGCTCGGGGGAGCCCCTACACCTCGCTGCACCACATCTGCACCACGGGAGGTCGAGAAGAGGCGCTCAAAGTCGGCGGTGACGGACTCGTCGAGGGCTGCCAGGACGTGGCCGTAGATGTCCATCGTGGTCTGGCTGGACGAGTGGCCAAGTCGACGCTGGATGACGAGCGGATGGTGGCCCATCTCCACCATCAACCCAACCGTCGAGTGGCGCAACCCGTGGAAGGTGAAGCCGTCCAGTCCCGCTCTGGCTACCGCCGGCGCCCAACTCCGCTTGTGGAAGTTGGCGGCGCGGAGCGGACCGCCCCGCGGAGCAACAAAGACGAGGTCCTCCGGACCTGGCGAGCCCCGATGGGCGAGGTGCTCAGCCAGCATCGTGACGAGGAATGGCGGAAGCTGGATCGTTCGGCGGCTGGCGGGAGACTTCGGTACGGCGAAGCCTCCCACGTCGGTGAAGACCTCGGCTACCTCGAGCGTCGGTGTGCGAGACATGAAGTTGATTCGGCCCACTCGGAGCCCTGCGATCTCCTCCCAGCGCAGGCTGCCCACCGCCGCTACATAGACGATCGCCCGGTCCGTAGCCGGGAGCGAGTTGCCCAGGCGTCTCAGTTCTGCCACCGTCAGGACTCGCTTGTCCGACGGACGCTTCGGCGGCAGCCGAACGCCGCGGCATGGTGTGACGGCGAGCAGGTCGGCGGCCACAGCCGCAGCGAGGATCGACCGAAGCCCTCCGTAGATCGTTCGCACAGTGCTTGGAGCGTGTGACTCAGCGAGCGCTGCGACGAACTGTCGAACGTCGAGAGGCGTGATCGAGCCGAGTGCCTTGGAGCCGAACGCTGGCAACAGATGCTTACGGAGACGGTGACGGTCCTGAGCAAGTGTGGTGGCCTGCTTATGGATCGCACCCGCCAGGTACTCCTGCGACCACGCGGCGAAAGTGATCCGGCTGAGAGCAGGATCTCGCCAGAGGCCACGCTGCTTATCCGCCTCTACCGTGGCGAGGAAGACCTGGGCGTCGGCCTTGCGCTCGAAGGTTGCGGTGCGCTGGGCGCCGTACGGGTCGCGGTAGCGGGCCTCCCAGCGGTTGCTGCGGGGAGCGCGGCGGATCGAGCCCATCAGGTCTTCCTCCTGGTTGACTTCTTGGCGGCGGAGGGCGGACGACGCTTGCGGGCGCTCGGTGCAGCCGGCTGGTCGCCCTCGACCTCGGCCGGCGTTGCTGCAAGAGAGTCTGCCGCCC
>JBKJUI010000013.1:0-2958 GCA_046590775.1 Acidimicrobiales bacterium | reverse complement strand
TCGGGCGGACTGCTACCAGGCCTGGCGGCCGGCGCGGGCCCTTCCGGCGGGACTGCCACTGGTTCGACGGCCTTCGGCCGCTGTCCGCTGTTCCGCCCGGCCGAGAAGCTGGCCGGGTGGTCAGAGGGCGAACATCAGGTCAGTGCCGGGCTCCTCGGTCGGCGACGTGATCTTCGCCCTCTGAAGTCGGTTCCGAGGTCGCGGGCCCGCAAGGTCTTGGGGTGCTCGCCGGTCGGGAGCGGTCGCCGGCGCTCCCGTCCGTGGTCCGCGACTCTGCAGACGCCCGCAGAGCGCCAGCACCGGCCACAGCGCGTGTGCCAGCCTCAGAGGGCGAAGATCCCGACGCCTGGCCTGAAGCCGGTCATCGCGTGATGTTCGCCCTCTGACCGCCCAGCCGGCTTCTCAAGGCTGGGCGGAACGCAAGGCAGCCGGCCTCAGGCCGTCGAATCAGTGAAGTCCCGCAGGGAGTCGCCGGCCGCTAGGCCGGGACGGTGGCCTCGACCTGCACCTGGAGGACGTCGGCCAG
Source organism: Acidimicrobiales bacterium (assembly GCA_046590775.1). Lineage (GTDB taxonomy): Bacteria > Actinomycetota > Acidimicrobiia > Acidimicrobiales > JAUJNH01 > JAUJNH01. The sequence goes on along the minus strand of JBKJUI010000013.1, from coordinate 2,432 downwards.
CTTGAGCGCGCCCATGAGGGCGCTGAAGGGCTTGATGCCCCAGTCCGTCTGCTTCAGCGTCATGGTGCCGGTGGCCTTGCCCGCGGCGAGCGTGATGTCCATGCTCGCGGGGCGGGCGGTGCCCATGATCGTGACGTCGCCGTGGACGGTCACCTTGTCGGCGCCCTTGCTCTCCACGCGGCTCGACGTGAAGGTGATGTCGGGGAACTTGTCGGTCTTCAGGACCTTCTTGTCGATGTTCTCCTTGATGTCCTTGCGGTCCTTGTCGGACAGCGCCTTGGCGCCACCCTCGCCGGAGACGACCTCGAGCGACCGGGTGTCGACGGTGACCGAGGCCGTCGACTTGGTCAGGTCGTCAGCGTCGACGTTCACCTTGGCCGTCCACTTCTTCGCCTCGATGATCAGGTCGTGCCCGACTTTCTTGGCCACGCCTTCACGACCGGTGTGCAGCTGCAGGGTGCCCTGGGAAGGGCCGACTTCGTAGGTTCCAGAGGAGATCACGGTGACAACCCTAGAAACGCGCAGAAGGTGCCTCCAAATCCTCTCCGGCCGGAGATGGGGGACCCGGATCCTTGGGTACCCTCCGGTCGTGCCCGATCTTCTGGTGGTCGACGACGACGAGATCGTCCGCGGGATGCTCGCATTCCTCTTCGAGAGCGAAGGTCATTCCGTCGAGCAGGCCGCCGACGGTGCCCAGGCGCTCGAGGTGCTGCGCCGGCGGCAGCCCGACTGCATGGTCCTCGACCTGATGATGCCCGGCGTCGACGGGCTCTCGGTGCTGCGCACCCGTCGCGAGGAGGGGCTCGCCCCCGACACCCGCATCATCGTGCTCACGGCCAAGTCGGGGACCGAGGACAGGGTCTGGTGCTGGGAGGCCGGCGCCGACGAGTTCATCACCAAGCCCTTCGACCCTGACCGGCTCATCAGGCTCGTGCGCGAGATGGCCGCCCTCGCGCCGGCCGAGGCGCAGCGCCGCCGAGACGTGGGACTCACCGAGGCCCGCCGCATCGACGCCATCGACGCCGCCCTGCGCGGCCGTTCCTGAGAGTCGGCGGCTACCGCACGCCGATGCGGATCTCGACCGGGTCGTCGCGACGGCTCTGGTGCACCCCGACGTAGCAGGCGAGCTCGTCGTCGCCGGCCCACACCGCCAGCTCGATCGCCTCGGACCACGACGGGAAGCCAGGTCGGGACCGCTCCCCGAGGAAGCGGGGCTGGCCGTAGGCGACCGTCACCTCCTGCACCGCCTCGCCGAACATCTCCCGGTACTCCGACCGGACCTTGTCGAGCTCGGCGTAGTCGGCGAAGGTCTGAAACGGGGGAGAGGCCTTCCACACGACCTCCTTGCGGCGACCGCCGTCGAGCAGGTCCATGAGGGCCAAGTAGACGTCCTCCGTCTCGCCCTCGTCGTCCCAGTCCACCGCGGTGATCCTGTCACCCCAGGGGTCGCGGCGCTTCAGGGAGCCGGGCGTCCGTTGGCACTCGGCGGTCCTGGCCGCTAGCACTCTCGGGGATCGAGTGCTAACTTCGCCCCAGCTGAAGGCACCTCACGCAGGTCGTCCCAACGGAGGGAACACCACATGGCAAAGATGATCACGTTCGACGAGCAGGCTCGGCGGGCGCTCGAGTCGGGTATGAACCAGCTGGCCGACGCAGTCCGCGTCACGCTCGGCCCGAAGGGCCGCAACGTCGTCCTCTCGAAGTCGTGGGGGGCGCCCACGATCACCAACGACGGTGTGTCCATCGCCAAGGAGATCGACCTCGAGGACCCGTTCGAGCGCATCGGCGCCGAGCTCGTCAAGGAGGTCGCCAAGAAGACCGACGACGTCGCCGGCGACGGCACCACCACTGCCACCGTGCTGGCCTGGGCCATGGTCCGCGAGGGCCTGCGCAACGTGGCCGCCGGCGCCAACCCGATGGCCCTCAAGCGGGGCATCGAGGCCGGCGTCGAAGCCGCCGTGGCCAACCTCACCAAGCTGTCCAAGGACGTCGAGTCCAAGGAGCAGATCGCCCAGGTCGCGTCCATCTCCGCCAACAACGACATGGAGATCGGCAAGGTCATCGCCGAGGCCATCGACAAGGTCGGCAAGGACGGCGTCGTCACCGTCGAGGAGTCGAACACCTTCGGCCTCGAGATGGACCTCGTCGAGGGCATGCGCTTCGACAAGGGCTACATCTCGCCCTACTTCGTCACCGACCCCGACCGCATGGAGACCGTGCTGGAGGACCCCTACATCCTTCTCGTGAGCTCCAAGATCACCGCCGTGCGCGACATGCTGCCGGTGCTCGAGAAGGTCATGCAGTCCAGCCGCCCGCTGCTCATCATCGCAGAGGACATCGAGGGTGGCGAGGGCCTCGCCCTCGACGTCCTCCGCGAGGATCACGAGCGGCTTGCCGGACTGCATGACCTTCTCGAGCACCGGCAGCATGTC
>JBKJUI010000319.1:0-2898 GCA_046590775.1 Acidimicrobiales bacterium | reverse complement strand
ACAGGTGGGGACAGTGTGTGGACGGACGAGGGCGGGGGAGGCTGCGGCGCCAAGTGACCGACGCACAGCGAGTGTGGAAGGCATGCACCGGCACGATCCGGGGGCAGCTCAACGACGCGGCGTGGCAGACGACCTTCGACGACGTCTGCCTGATCGACGGCGACCCGGGTGAGCTGATCCTGCAGGTGCCGAACCCCCTCGTGCTCGACCGCATCGAGAACCGCTTCCTCTCGCTGGTGCGCGACGCCCTCAACGAGGCGGGCGCCTCCAGCTCCGAGCTGCGCCTCCAGGTGGTGGCCCCGGTTCCTGAGCCCGCCGCCGACCCGGCCTCCGAGCCCGACGTCGACGAGACCGACGGCGCCAGCGCCCGCTCCGCGGCCCCCTCGGGGGCGGTCCGCACCCTCCACGCCGCCTTGAACCCCGAGTTCACCTTCGAGGCCTTCGTCATCGGCGAGGCCAACAAGTTCGCCCATGCCGCCGCCCGCGCCGCGGCCGAGACCCCGGCCAAGAGCTACAACCCGCTCTTCATCTACGGCGCCAGCGGTCTGGGCAAGACCCACCTGCTGCACGCCATCGGCAACTACGTGCGCGACCAGTACCCCGGGCTCCTCGTGCAGTACGTCTCCACCGAGAAGTTCCTGAACGAGTACATCAACATGATCCGCACGAACACCGGCGCTGACTTCCGGCGCCGCTACCGCCAGGTCGACGTGCTGCTCATCGACGACGTCCAGCTGCTGGCCGGCAAGGAGGGGCTCCAGGAGGAGTTCTTCCACACGTTCAACGAGCTGTACGAGGCCAACAGCCAGATCGTCCTCACCAGTGACATCCACCCCCGGGCCATCCCCACCCTCGAGGACCGCCTGCGCAGCCGCTTCGTGTCGGGCCTGGTCACCGACGTGCAGCCGCCCGACCTCGAGACCCGTCTGGCCATCCTCCGCAAGAAGTCAGAGGGGGAGAGGGTCCAACCGCCGGAAGAGGTGCTGGAGCTCATCGCCAGCCACGTGAAGGACAACATCCGCGAGCTCGAGGGCGCCCTCACCCGGGTCATCGCCTACTCCAGCCTGGAGGACACCCCGCTCACCCTCACGATGGCCGAGCGCATCCTCAGCGACATCCTCACGGGCGGCGAGGGCCGCCGCATCACCCCGAGGCTCATCCTGGAGACGGCCGCCGCGCTGTTCGACTTCCACCTCGACGACCTGTGCGGCCCGGCCCGCAAGCGCCCACTGGTCGACGCCCGCCAGATCACCATGTACGTGATGCGGGAGCTGACCGAGCTCTCCTACCCCTCGATCGGCGAGCAGTTCGGCGGTCGGGACCACACCACCGTCCTGCACGCCGTCCAGAAGATCACCGGCCAGATGAAGGAGAAGCGGGCGGTCTTCGATCAGGTCACCGAGCTGCGCCAGGCCGTCTTGAACGGTGGATGACGCGCTCTGCTCCTCGGGGACGAGGTGTGGACGACCGGCCCGCCGTCCACAGCGTCCCGCTCCGGCCCGGTTCGCCTGTGGGAGACTGGGGACGGCGGCGGGACGGCGGGACCCGCCCTGACCTGCGGTGACGTCGGGTTCTCCACAATCCACAGCACCTACTACTGCTCCTAGATCTCCATCTAGAAAGAGAAGAGGAACATGCGGTTCCGCTGCGAACGAGATGTGCTGGCCGAGTCGCTGGCCACGGCCCAGCGAGCGGTCACCAACCGGAACGCCGCCCTGCCCGTGCTGGCCGGCGTCCGTCTCGAGCTGGCCGGCGACACCCTTCGGGTGACCGGCACCGACCTCGACCTGTTCGCCCAGGTGCAGATCGAGGTGGTGGGCGCCGCCGACGGGGTCGCCGTCGTGCCCGCCCGCCTGGCCGCCGACATCGTCCGGAACCTCGAACCCGGTGTGGTCAACGTCGAGGGGACCGACGACGAGCTGCGCATCTCCTCCGGCCGGGCCGCCTTCTCGGTGCGCACCTACGTGGCCGCCGACTTCCCCAAGGTGCCGGCGCCGGCCGAGCGCTCGGTCTCGGTGCCTGCGGCCGTGCTGGGCGACGCCCTGCGCCAGGTGGTGCGGGCGGCGTCGGGCGACGAGGGCGTGCCGATCATCACCGGCGTGCTGCTGGCCGGCGAGGCCGACGGGCTGCGGCTCGTGGCCACCGACAAGTACCGGCTGGCCGTGCGCGACCTGCCGGGTGTGCACGTGCTCACCGAGGGCCAGCAGGTGCTGGTCCCGGCCCGGGCCCTGGCCGAGCTCCAGCGCCTGCTGCCCACCGGAGAGGGGGCCGAGGTCACCCTGCGGCTGGGCGACCACGACGCCACCTTCGAGCTGGGGACCGAGGCCACCGGCAAGGCGTCGGCCCGCCTCACCACCAGGCTGATCCCCGGCACCTTCCCCGACTACCGCCAGCTCCTGATCTCGGACTACCGGAACCGGCTGATCGTGGGCAAGGAGCCGCTCCTCGAGGCGCTGAAGCGGGTGAAGCTGCTGGTGCGCGACACGATCACCAGCGTCCGCATCCACCTCCAGCCCGACACGATCTCGCTGACCGTGGCCACCGCCGACGTGGGCACCGCCACCGAGGACGTCGACGCCAAGTACGAGGGCGAGGACCTGGTCGTGGCCTTCAACCCGGCCTACCTGATCGACGGCCTCGAGGCCATCCCGGGCGACGAGGTGCTCCTCCAGGCCCAGGACAAGATGAAGCAGGTCACGCTGACGCGGCACGAGCCCGCCGGGCCGACCTCGGAGTTCCTCTACCTGCTGATGCCCGTCCGCGTCTGAGCCGTTGGAGGACGGCACCGAGCTCCGGTCGCGCTTCCCCCCTCGGGTCTGCCCACTTCTGGTCCCGGAAGACCCCAGAAGTGGGCAGACGCAGCGCCGGTGAGGCTCGACCGGCTCTGGCTCACCGACT
>JBKJUI010000070.1:0-3589 GCA_046590775.1 Acidimicrobiales bacterium | reverse complement strand
GACCCGCTGCTTCACCCATGCCGACTTCCAGCCCTTCAACCTGCTCTGGTCACGCCAACGGCTCACCGGGGTCGTCGACTGGGCCCATCCGAGGGTCAGCTCGCCGGACCTCGACATGGCCCACTGCCGCCTGAACCTCGCCCTCCTCCATGGGCACGAGGTGGCCGAGGAGCTCCGCCTGGTCTACGAGGCCGAGGCCGGCCGCCGCTGCGATCCCTGGTGGGACCTGCACCGCCTCACCCGCTACACCCCCGACTGGCAGCGCTTCCTTCCCATCCAGGTCAGCGGGCGCATCCCTCTCGACGTCGCCGGGATGACCCGACGGGTCGAGGAGGCGATGGCCGGGGCGCTGCTGCGGGTCTAGGGCCCGACAATCGGATGCATCAGCGCGTCTGTTGTCAGGTTCGGTGGGCAACGTCGGGCAGGTCGGCGAAGGCCCCGACGTCGGCCGACACGACGATCCGCGTGGTGGTCTTGGCCGTCGCGGCGATGATCAGGTCATGTGCGCCGCGGGGGCGGCCGGTTCGCCGAACGTAAGCGAGCAGCTCCGCGTGTGCTCGTGCCACGTCGAGGTCGTAGTCCACGGCGGGGATCGTTGCGACGACCTCGTCGACGAAGGCTGCTCGGACGGCACGACGGGCATCATCGGCCAGGTGAACGCCGACCAGGAGCTCGGCAGCGGTGATCGAGGCGATCACGACGTCGTCGTTGTCATCGACGATGCCGTCGAGGGCCTTCCGGGAGCGCTCGACTGCGATGAGGACGGTCGTGTCGAGGATCAGTCTGGCCAAACGCGGTCCTGGGTGGTTCCAGCTGCTCGCAGGTCGCGGAGCTCTTCGCTCCAGGCCGAGTCAGCTGGGTGTCGGCGCAGAAGGGCCTTGACGGCGGCCCCAGTTGCCCCGCCGGCCGGTGCGATGCGGGCGATCCCCTTTCCGCCGCGGGTGACGACGAAGGTCTCGCCGTCGTGTTCGACAGCGTTCAGCATGGCCGAGAACCCGCGGGCGGCGTCTGTCGCCGAGATCTCCTTCATCCCATCAGATTATCTGATCCCGGAGTTCACTGCTGGATCACCCCGAGCGTCCTCCCCGTCGACGCCAAGGTGGCGGTCGGCAAGGCCGGCCAGCCGCTGGGGCAGTTCGGCCGCTCCGAGGGCCACCTCGTGATGGCGACTGAGGGCGCCTACCCGGTGATGGAGGCGGCGAGAGAGTCGGCCACCTCGTCGGGATCCTCGAGGGGACCCAGGTGGCCGAGGTCGGTGTGCTGGTCGACCCGGCCGTGCTGGACTCGCTCGGCCAGGGCGGTGGACAGCTCGAGGCCGAAGTCGGCGCGGGCGCCGCCGCAGGCGACGGTGACCGGGCAGCCAACCTCGGGGAGCCGGGCCCAGCCGCCGGAGTGGCGGGCCATCGTGTACGTCGCCGCCTCGGCCTCGGGGTCGCAGCGGAGGCGGACCGCACCGTCGGGGTCCGCGGCGAAGCCTCCCTCCACGTAGTCGACGAGGACGTCCCCCCGGAGCGACGACAGCGGCGGCTTGGACGAGAAGTGCTCGAGCGCCGCCGCTCGCGAGGCGAACACCGGGCGGCGGCGCCGGGCCCCCGGTGCCGGGTCGAGGCCCCGCCCGCCCATGCCGGCCCACACCTCGGCCGGGGCCAGGATCGGCTCGTAGGCGTAGATCGCCGCGAAGGTGCCGGGCCGGCGCTGCTCGGCCAGGAGGAGCACGGCGCCCCCCGACGAGTGGCCGAAGCCGGCAGGGTGCTCGAGCCCGAGGGCGTCGACGACGGCGAGGGCGTCGTCGGCGAAGCAGCGCCAGTCCATGGCGGGCACCCGGCCATCGGCGTCGCCGTCGGCTTCGAGCGGCGGGGTGCCGCTGCGGCCGTGTGCCCGGCTGTCGTAGCCGACCACGCGGAAGCGCCCGGTCAGCGGCTCGGCCAGTGCCCGGTAGCAGCGGGTGCAGAAGCCGGTGGCATGGGCCACGAGGAGGGCCGGTCCGTCGCCCCCCAGCTCCTCGACGGCGATCGGCACACCACCGGCGCCCTCGACGAACCTGCGCTCCACGGGCCGGGACGTTACCGGGGGCACCTCACGTACCCTGGCACGGCGTGGAGACCGGCGCCGACGAGGACCTCGCCTCGCTGCTCGCCGCCAACCAGGCCTTCTACACGGCCTTCGAGACGAGGGACCTCGACGCCATGAGCGCAGTGTGGGAGCGATCCGGCCGGGCCACCTGCACCCATCCCGGGTGGGCCACGCTGCGGGGCTGGCCCCACGTCCAGGCTTCCTTCTTCGCCCTCTTCGGCGGTCCGTCGACCCTGCAGTTCGTCCTCACCGAGGCCAAGGCCCATGTCCACGGCGACGCCGGGTGGGTGACGGTTGACGAGGACCTGCTGGGCGACCAGCACGGGGCCACCGTCGCCGCCCTCAACCTGTTCGCCCGGGATCCGCACGGCGGCTGGCGGATGGTGGCCCACCACGGGTCACCCGTGAACGGTCCGCCCCCCCGCATCGTTAGAAGGGACCTGTGACCATCGCTCCCCCCGCAGAGACCTGGGTCGACGTCGACGACCCCGAGCTGGCCAAAGACGACGTCCCGGTCAGCCAGGACGTCAGCACCCGCCGCGTCCTGGTGCTGCAGATGCTGGTGTTCCTGGCCACTGCGCTGGTGAGCCTCGGCCTCCGGGTCCTCGACCTGGACGGCGCCCCCGACCAGGTCCTGCAGACGGGAGCCAAGCTGGCCAGCGCCGCCGTGGCCCTCAGCCTGGTCGACCGGGTCGGGTGGTACCGACGGGTGGGCTTCTGCGCTCCCCGGCTTTGGAAGCGGCTGTGGCTGGCCTGGCTTCCTGCCCTGTACGTCGCCTTCTCGCTGGCCGGCGGCGTCGGCGAGCGCACCCTGCTGATCGCCCTCGGCATCGTCGGCCTGGCTCTGGCCGTCGGACTGGAGGAGGAGCTGTGGACCCGCGGGCTCCTGCTCGAGTCGCTCCGGTGGCGCGGCACGACGATCGCCGTCGTCCTCTCGTCGCTCTGGTTCGGCGTCCTGCATTCCCTGAACCTGCTGAGCGGGCAGCCGTTCTCGGCCACGATGGCCCAGATCGGCTTCGCCACCGCCTTCGGCCTGGCCGCCGGGGCCGTCCGGGTCCGGGTGGGCTCGCTGTGGCTGACGATCGCCCTCCACGCCCTGTACGACGTGGGCCTGCTGCTGCGCAACAGCGAGGTCGCCGGCATCTCGGTGTCCAACCTCTTGGGCTTCCTGGCCGTCATCGCCCTGCCGCTGGCCATCTTCGGGCTGGTGCTGGCCCGCCCGTCGAAGGTCCCGGGACCCGACGGCCGCATGCCCCGGCGACGGGTCAGGGTCGAGCCGTGGGCCTGGCCCGAGTCCGAGAGGCAGGCCCACGCCGAGGCGGTCAACGTCCTCGGCCGCTGGCCGGCGCCCCCGCCCGACCTCGTGAAGCAGTGGTACCGCCGCTAGACCTGGCTCACGTGGTCGGGGTGGTGGTGGCGTCGGCGGGCGCGTTCGTCGTCGCTGGCGCGGTGGGCGGTGCCGCCGCCGCCCCGCCGGCCCGGAACTCCGAGCTCATCCCCTGGAGCGCGTGGGACT
>JBKJUI010000035.1:0-6179 GCA_046590775.1 Acidimicrobiales bacterium | reverse complement strand
GGCTGAGCAGCCGCTCACCCGATGTTGGATCGCTGGTTCGATTGAGTCCACCACGTTTGTAGCCATGACGCAACACTCTTCGGAACGGGTGCAGCCGGCGTGCCGGACGGCGCCTGGCCCGCTTCGCGGCGCCAGTTGAACTACCTCATGGTGATGGTGGTGTCGCTGTAGGGTCGAGCCAGGGCGCGGTGTCGGCCTTTCGGCCGGTCCGTCTCCCTGGCCCGCCCTCCGAACCCGGCGTGCGTGTCTCCACGCACCGGGCTCTCCACAAATCCATACCGGTGCACTACGCGGCCGTCCTTTCCGTCTTGCTCACCCACGGCGAGGGGATGTTCTGACCCCGGTAGCGGTAGCGAGTGACCGCTACCTCTTGCGAGGCGAAGAGCATCGACTCGTCCTGCGCCAGGCGCCCTCTCCTCAGATAGCGACAACGCAGCTCCTTCCACGTGGCCTTGGGATGCTTGCGGCGCAACCAGCACCACACCCGCATCCAGGTGAAGGCATGCAGGTAGGAGAAGGTCTTGGCCGACACCCCGTGGCGGTGGTAGTTGGTCCAGCCCCGAAGCACCCGGTTGAGCCGGGCGATCAGGGCCTTGAGCGGTTGGTTCACTCCTCCACTTCGGGTGATGCTCCGCACCTTCTCCTTGACGGCCGTCAGGGCCGTCTTGGATGGGTAGGTGTAGACGAAGCGCTTGCCCACTCCTCGCTTCATGTGGCGCTGGATGCGCACACCCAAGAAGTTGAAGCCCTCATCGATGTGGACGATCGTGGTCTTGGCCTCAGAGAGCCGAAGCCCCATGGGGACAAGCACCTCTGCTACTTCCTCACGAAGGCGCTCTGCGTCGGCTCGTTGCCCGGCCACGAGGACGACAAAGTCGTCCGCGTACCGCACAAGGCGGTAATTGACCAGGTCCTTCTTCCGACGCCGCTCGCGCATGTGGGAATTCCCCATCTCCTCCCAGGCCTTGGCGAAGTGATCGTCAAGGACCGTCAAGGCGATGTTGGCCAGCAGCGGCGACACGATTCCTCCCTGGGGTGTGCCGGCGTCGTTGTCCTGAAGCTCGCCATCCTCGCCGAGGATGTCGGCCTTCAGAAACGCCCTCACCAGGCCCACGACACGCTTGTCCCCGACTCGGCTTCGCACCCGGCCAAGAAGCGCCGAATGCGAGATTTCGTCGAACGAGTAGGCGACACACTGCCCACCTCCGGGACCTCCCGCCGACGGTGCGGGTTGTTCGTCCCCGCCATCCCTTCCAAGGCCGTGACCTGGCGGTGCTGGGCTGGATGCGCCGCCACGGCACGCTCGAGCTGTGCCTGGTCCTGCCGGATGGCTCCAAGAGCCTGATCCCGGCGTCGTGGACGGACATCGGTGGTGCTGATGATGGGCGGCCGGCAGCAGGGACCCTCGGCTAGGTGTCGGACCTGGCGCACGCCGCCACGGTGGTCGCCGGGCTGATCCACCGCCTCGAGTCGGCTGGCCGGGATGATCGGGCGACCCTCGAGGAGGAGGTTGTCCGTGCAGTTGAGCCTGGAGCTGTCCGAGAGCCCGGCACCGCCGGGCGTGATGTGGGAGTCGGTGGCGCCGGCGGAGCGCCTCGCCGTCGTGGCCGCGCTGGCACGGCTGATGGCCCGCTCGATCGACGACAAGGAGGAGGAGGAGCATGAGTGAACCCCGGCCCCGCCGACGGCGGTCGGCCTCGGCCAAAGCGTCACCCAAAGAGGTGCTGCCGGTGACTTCCCATCGTGAGCCGGAGCCGACAATGCGTGACGCTTCGCCGACCGGGCCCCGTCCCGGCTCGCCCGAGGTGGCGCCCGTCGGGTTCATCTGCCCGCCCTGCGGGCGCTTCGTGCGCACCGACCTCGACGGCGTGCTGTGGCGGCCCCGGACCGGCTCGGCGCCCCGGTTCTGTTCGCCGGGCTGTCGCCAGGCCGCCTTCCGGCGCCGCCGGGCCGGGGTGGACGAGGGCGTGCCCCTCCAGCGCGAGGGCGGCCGCAACCGATCGATCGAGGGGCGCCAGAAGGGAGCCTGCGATGACTGAGATGCCCCAGCAGTCCCACCTGCGACGCCAGGCCGTGGTCTACGTCCGCCAGTCCACCGCCTCCCAGCTGGAGCGCAACCGGGAGTCGACCGACCGCCAGTACGCGCTGGTCGACCGTGCCGTCGAGCTGGGCTGGGAGCGCGCCTCGGTGAGCGTGATCGACGACGACCTCGGCCTGTCCGGGTCGGGCAGCGCCGAGCGGGCCGGCTTCGCCCGCCTCACCGCCGAGGTCGCCCTCGGCCATGTCGGGCTGGTGCTCGGCCTCGAGGTGTCGCGCCTGGCCCGCAACAACGCCGACTGGTATCGCCTGTTGGACCTGTGCGGGATGACCGACACCCTCATCGGCGACGGCGACGGCCTGTATCACCCGGCCAGCTTCAACGACCGCCTGGTGCTCGGGCTCAAGGGCACCATGAGCGAGGCCGAGCTGCACGTGCTGCGGGCCCGGCTCAACGGCGGCATCCGCAACAAGGCGGCCCGGGGCGAGCTGCGCCGGGGCCTGCCCGTGGGGCTGGTGGGGGTGACGACGACGGCGAGATCCTCCTGCACCCCGACGAGGCCGTGCGGGGCGTTGTCGCAGCCGTGTTCGAGCGCTTCGCCGAGTCGGGGTCGGTGCGCGCCGTGTGGCTGTGGCTGTTGGGCGAGGGACTGCCGTTCCCGCTGCAGTCGAACGTCATCGGCGCCGAGCTGGCCTGGGTGGCGCCCACCTACAACGCGATCCACCGCGTGCTCACCCACCCTTCCTACGCTGGCGCCTATGTCTATGGGCGCACCCGCCGGGAGCGGTTCGTCGACGAGGACGGCCGGGCCCGCACCCGGATCAAGCGCCTGGACCGCGACGCCTGGGAGGTGCTGATCGTGGACCACCATCCCGGCTACATCGACTGGGCCACCTGGGAGGCCAACCAAGCCCGCATCGGGGCCAACACCCGGCCCCGGGCGCACGAAGCCGGCGGGGCGGTGCGGGAGGGCTCGGCGCTGTTGCAGGGCGTCGCCACCTGCGGGGACTGCGGCCGGCGCCTGGTCGTGCACTACAACGGGGCCCGCGCCACTCCGGGCTATCACTGCAGCGGGCGGGAGCTGCTCGCCGGGCGGGGGGTAACGCACCTGTCCGTCGGGGGCGTCCAGATCGACCAGGCCATCGCCGCCGCCTTCCTGGCCGCCGTCGCCCCGGCCGGCATCGAGGCCTCGCTGGCCGCCGCCCAGGCCGTCACCGACGACCGTGACACCGCCCTCGGCCAGTGGCGCCGGGAGGTCGAGCGGGCCCGCTACCAGGCCCAGCGGGCCGAGCGGCGCTACATGGCCGTCGACCCCGACAACCGCCTGGTGGCCCGGGGCCTGGAGGCCGAATGGGAGAAGGCCCTGGCCACACTGGGCGCGGCGCAGGCCGAGCTGGCCCGCCGGGAGAGGTCCCGGCCCAACGCCCTCAGCCCCGAACAGGTCCAGGCCGTTGCCGCCCTCGGCACCGATGTGGGTCGGGTGTGGTCGGCGCCCACGACCACCGACCGGGACCGCAAGGAGCTGCTGCGCACCCTCGTCGAGGAGGTCGTGGTCAACGTTGTGCGCGACGAGCACCGGGCGGAGCTGACCATGCGCTGGCACGGCGGTGCCATCACCGAGCTGGTCGTGGCCCTGGCCCGGTCCCAGCCGACCATTCGCACCGACGAGGACACCGTCGCCCTGATGCGCCGCCTCGCGGCCCACTACCCCGATGACACCATCGCCGGCATCTTGAACCGCCAGGGACGCCGCACCGCCACCGGCGAGCGCTTCACCCGCAGCCGGGTCAGCTCCCTGCGAACCTCGTGGGGCATCGCCCGCCACCAGCCGGCCACCGACCAGCGCGAAGGCGAGCTCGTCACCATCGCGGACGCGGCCAAGGTCCTGTGCGTGGCCCCCTCCACCGTGCACCGATGGCTGAGCGACGGCTTCATCGCCGGCGAGCAGGTGACGCCCGGCGCCCCTTGGCGCATTCGTGTCACCGATGACCTCCGCTCGCAGTTCGTGGAGGAGGCCCCGCCCGGCTGGCTGCCCATGCTGGAGGCCACCCTGGCACTCGGCGTCTCCCGCCAAACGGTGTTGCAGCGTGTAAAGCGCGGTGAACTCGAAGCGGTCCACGTCCGCTCCGGGCGCCGGAAAGGCTTGCGAATAGTGAATCGGCCGGATCCGAGCCTCTTCGAGGACGACCAAAGAGTAGAAGGGGCAGTGTGTTGACGCGTCCAAGCACGCCTTGATGTCGCCCTCCAGCACCCACTCATAGGAGCGGGTGGCGAAGAACTGGATCTCGGCTATGGCGTCATGGGCTCGGCGTCCGGGGCGGAAGCCATAGGAACATGGCTTGGAGTCCGCCTCGAAAATGGGCTCGAGCACCGTCAACAGGGCGGCCTGGACCACCCGGTCCCGCACGGTGGCGATGCCCAGCCGCCGGCGCTTGCCGCCGGGCTTTGGGATCATCACTTCTCGCACAGGCATGGGGCGGAACTTGCGGGCCTTGAGATCATCTCGCAGCTCCGACAAGAAAGCCTGCTCGCCCTTGAGGACCGAGATGTAGCGGACGGTGTGTCCATCCACCCCGGCAGAGCGAGCCCCTTTGTTGGCCCGCACCCGGTGCCACGCATTCACGAGGACAGCCGGGTCACAGATGAGGTTGTAGAGGTCATCGAACCGACGGTTGGGATCGTCGGTGGCCCACTGGTGCAGCCTGGTCTGGATCCCCAGTACCCGAGCCCAGGCGCCATTGGCCCCCGGCCACGGTGCGCCGGTATTCACCGGCGACCTCCTGGCATTCCAGTCCCAAGCTGCAGAACTTGCTGCCCCCCCCTTCGCCATGTGACCGGCTTTCCCGGCCTCGGACTACTACGAGGGCTCCGTCCTGCCTTGCGGCCTTCGGCCCGACGACGGGGCCTACCTTGACTCGCCCTGGTGCGGGCGAGCCCGAGGACAACCAAAAGACAGTTCCACCGTTCCTCATCGAGGTATCGTCGAACGAGGTGCCCAGCTCTACCCCGACAGCATCGCCACGGCTACGCCGCAGGCTTTCACCGTGGCCTCCTGGCCGGCTCGTACAGACCGGCTTCCGAGTCGCCCTCCGCCGAAGGGCGTGCGCTCCCGACCCATATCCACCAGATTTGAGCCGGCGGGTCTCTTACGGGGCTTCATCGCTGGTTCACTTGCGTTACACCGTTTCGACTCGCTCGCCGGACCCGAGCTGTCTGGCAGTGCCAGCCCGTCCCGGCTTTGTCGGGGCTGCTTGCCGCCCGACGCTGCGTCTCCAGCGCCGGACTGCCCCCAGCTTCTGCAGCCCTGCTGCGACAGGGACTGCGGCGGGCCCTTTCATCCCGCTGCCTCGATGCGGATTTCGGTGCGCACGAAGGAGAAGACCCAGATCCCCTCCCCCACGCCGAGGGTCTGCGCCTGGCGGTAGCCCGACAGGTGGTAGCCGCCGGTGCCGCCGTTGAGGGCGCCATCCCAGCGGGCGGCGTAGTCGTGGCCGGCGACGACGGCCGGGCTGGCCGACGGGTTCCCCACGAGCGATGCGCGATATGCGCCGAGCGCAAAGGTGGCGGGCGCCCGAGCGGCGCCGGCGAGTGTCACCAGCCGGGGGCAGGGCGACCACGCCCAGTAGCCCCGGCCGGGGGCCAGGGGCCGGGTGGCGTCGTGGGAGGAGTAGGAACCTCCTGCGCCCTGGTCGAACCACCCGTAGAGGACTGAACGCAACCCGAGCGGGGTGCCAGCCGGCACACCCACGATCGAGTACCCCGGTCGGTAGGTGGCCTGGCCCGCAGCGGCCTGGCCTACCACCGGACAGCTCGCAGCCGGGACCGGGCCGGCGGGCGCGCCGAGGGTGGTGGCCGATGCCGGGTTGGACAGCGGCCCGGCCACGCCCGCGTCATTGACGGCGCGGACGGCGTAGTGGTACGTCGTTCCCGGTCGCCGGCCCCCGACCGCCACACTGAGACGGTCGCCAACCGTGGCGACGGAGAAGGCGCACACTCCCTCGCACAGAGTGGCGGCAGCGTTGAACGCGGAGTCGTCAGTGATGGGGGCGTCGGACTCCTTGACCACGAACCGCTGGGCAGGCGCAGCCCGGCCGGCGTCGGCCGACGGGGCGGAGAACGCGAGGTCGACGAGGGTCTCAGA
>JBKJUI010000005.1:0-8272 GCA_046590775.1 Acidimicrobiales bacterium | reverse complement strand
GTCAGCGCTGGGACCGCTCTCGATCTGACGGCTGACTCGGCGCCGCCAGTCCGAGGGTGACGGTGACGCGGGTGCCGCCGTCCGGGGCGGGGTCGGCTCGGACCTGGCCCCCCATCGCCTCCACCAGCTCGGCCACGATGGCGAGGCCGAGGCCGGTGCCGACCTGGCGGGACGAGGTCCGGGAGGGGGAGCGCCAGAGGGGGTCGAAGACGTGGGGCAGGTCGGCCGGGGCGATCCCGGGGCCGTCGTCCTCGACCGTCAGGCAGGCGGTGCCGGCCTCGGCCGTCCACACGGCGATGCGCACGGTGCTCCCGGCGAAGCCGATGGCGTTCTCGACCAGGTTGGCCACCACCTGCGCCAGGCGGTCGGGGTCGGCGCTGACCAGGACGGGGGTCGCATCCTCGGCCGGCTCGGCGCCCTCGAGCCGGAGGCCGTGGCGGGCGGCCAGCGGCTCGAGGCCGGCGGTGGCGTCGGCCACCACCTCGAGCAGATCGATCTCCCGCAGCGTGAGGGAGAAGGCGCGGGCGTCGAGCGTGGCCAGCTGCAGCAGGTCGGCCACCAGCCGCTCCAGGCGCTGGGCCTCGGTGGCGATGACGGCGGCCGCCCGCTTGGGGTCGGGGGCGGTTCCGTCGGCGATGGCCTCGGCGAAGCCGCGCACCGACGTCATCGGGGTGCGCAGCTCGTGGCTGACCGACAGGAGGAAGCGGCGCTCCTGGCCTCGGGCGGTGGCCAGCGCCGCCGCCATCCGGTTCACGTCGTCGGCCAGGCCGGCCAGCTCGGGCGCCTCGCCGGCGGCCACCGGCACCCGGGCGTCGAGGTCGCCTCCGGCGATGCGGCGGGTGGCCTCGCGGGTGGCGAGGAGCGGGGCGACGAGGCGGCGGCCGAGCTGGTCCCCGACGACGGCGGCCACGGCGATGGCCAGCGCCGTGGCCAGCACCAGGTAGCCGAACGGGCGCCCGACCGGCTCCACGTCCCGGGTGAGGACGACCACGGCCAGGCTCTGACGGCCGGCCGGGCGCTCCAAGGTCACCGGGGCGGCGGCGAACAGCCGGCCGCCACGACGGCCCCCGACGACCTCGCCCGAACGCAGCGCCGGCGCGTCGAGGTCCTCGAACCGGACGCCCTCCGGGAGCACGCCGCTCGTCACCCGCCCGGCCGGGCCCACGGTCACCGCCTCGGCTCCCTGCAGGCGCAGGACCCGAGCCGTCTGACGGAGCAGGTTGAAGGCGGCGGGGCCCTCGACGTTGGCGGCGATCGTCGCGGCATCGTTCTCCAGCCGGGACTGGTCGGCCCGGCGGGCCTGCACGCTGGCCAGGACCAGGGCGCCGCCGCCCCCGACGAGAAGGGCGAGGGCGACGACGGCGACGAAGCGGATGGTCAGGCGGCGGCGCATGAGCTCGTCACCCGAGCCGGTAGCCGACGCCCCACACGGTGGCGAGCGGCAGGGCGTTCCCCAGCTTCTTGCGCAGCTGGCGGACGTGGACGTCGACCGTGCGGGCGTCGCCCACCCACCCGGGCCCCCACACCCCGTCGAGGAGCTGCTGGCGGGAGAGGGCGAGGCCGTGGTGGGTGGCCAGGTGGGTGAGGAGGTCGAGCTCGCGTGTGGCGAGGGGCACCGGGACCCCGTCGACCCGTGCCTCGCGGCGGCCGGTGTCGACCTCGACCCCGCCGACCACCAGGACCTGGGGGCCCTCCTTCTGCGGCCCGTCGGCCCGGCGCAGCACCGCCTTGACCCGGGCCACCAGCTCGCGCGGCGAGAAGGGCTTGGTGACGTAGTCGTCGGCCCCGAGCTCGAGCCCCACCACGCGGTCCACCTCGCTGTCCCGCGCCGTCAGCACGATGACCGGGAGGGCCTTGGTCGCAGCCGAGCCCCGCAGGCGCCGGCACAGCTCGAGACCGTCGATCGACCCCGGAAGCCCGATGTCGAGCAGGACCAGCTGCGGCTGCTCCCGACCGATCACCTCGAGGCCCCGTTCCCCGTCGGCGGCCTGCACCACCCGGAAGCCAGCCTGGCGGAGGTACATGTCGAGGAGGTCGGCGATGTTCGGGTCGTCCTCGACCACGACGATGGTGCCGGGCGCGTTCATCCTCCCGCCATGGTCCCAGGCGGGCCGGCCATCCGGAGCGGCACCTTCGCCAACGTCGTCAGGTGGAGGGGTCTTCCTCGGGACCGGGTGCCGATTCGGCCAGCGCCCGGTCCACGCCGGCCAGGAGCGCCTCGACCCCGGCGAGGTCGACCGGCACCTGCATCGACAGTGGCGGTACGGCCGAGGGTGCGGTCGTGGCGGCCGCCGCCGGCGCGGGCGGTGCTTGCTGCGGGGCGCGCGGCACGGCGCCGACCGGCTCATCAGCCCGACCGCAGCCACCGACCACGGCCAGCCCCGTCACGACGATCACCAGGATCCTGCCCATGTCCTCTCCCTCCTCGACGAGGGTGCTCGCCCTCACCCCAGGGATGATGTCGGTCCGGCGTGGGCCGCTGGTTGTCGAGATGTGAGGGTTCGGTGAGGTGACCCGGCCTCGAGCCGAACGCCCCGCCCGGCTGAGCGTCGGGTCTGCCCACTTCTGGTCCCTCGGGGGCACAGAGATGGGCAGACTTGAGGGGTTTGGTCGGCCTCGCCGGCTCAGGCGCTGCGGCGGCCCTGGCGGAGGAGCCGGGCGTAGGCGTCGACGGCCGAAAGCGACGAGGCGACGCCGGCCTCGAGGGTCGCTCGCTCCTCGGCCAGCTTGGCCTCGATGCCCGTCCGGGTGCCGTGGATGGCCTCGCCCACGGTGTGCACGCCGCCGGCGACCGAGTGGCCGAGGGTCACCCGTGAGCTGGCGACGGTGGCGGCCGCCCTGGTCCAGTGCGCCCTGACCATGCCGACGTCGAGACAGCCCGTCCGCACCAGCGAGGCCGAGCGGACCTCCGGCGGCGGGGACCGCAGCTCACGGACCAGGCGGACGGCGGACATGGCCTTCAGCACGTACCAGGTGGGGTCGATCTCCCACCAGAAGAACCCCTGGCGGGCCGAGGCCGGGTAGTGGTGGTGGTTGTTGTGCCACCCCTCGCCCCCGGTGAGGAAGGCCACGAGCGCCGAGTTGCGGCTGGTGTCGGTGGTGGCGTAGCGGCGCCGGCCCATGACGTGGGCGAGCGAGTTGACCGTGAACGTCCCGTGCCAGAGCAGCACGGTGGACAGGAAGAAGCCGATCACGACCCCGCTCCAGCCAGCGATGAAGTAGCTGGCGACGGCCAGGGCCCACCCGCCGGCCCAGTCGAAGCGGTCGATGATGCGGAGCTCGGGGAAGCGGGCGAGGTCCTTCACGGCCTTCATGTCCGTGGCCGTGTGGCGGTCGGACATGATCCAGCCCACGTGGCTGTGCCAGAAGCCTCGCAGCGGCGTGTGGGCGTCCTGCTCGGTGTCGCTGTAGCGGTGGTGGGCCCGGTGGTTGGCCGCCCACCACAGGGGACCCTTCTGCAGGGCCATGGTGCCCCCAAAGGCCAAGGCGGCCTGCACGACCCGGTTCGCTTTGAAGCTGCGGTGCGAGAAGTACCGGTGGTAGCCGGCGGTGATGAAGAACATCCGCACGACGTAGCTGGCCGCTGCGAGCACCACGGCCCGCCAGGTCACACCCGTCCACAGCGCCAGGATGGGGACCAGGTGGAAGGCCAGGAACGGGGCGGTTCGAACCCAGTTGGGTCGGTCCTCATCCTGCAGGGGTAGCGAGCGAGCCACGACGCGCCTTTGCTTGTGGGTCTGCGGGCCGGGAGTCACCTGCACCCTGGGCCGACGGTACCCCGGGGACCGTCGATGCATGCAGTCTGCGCCACGAGGGCGCGAACGGCGCGGTGCTGGCCTAGCTGGCCTTGCGGCGCTCGCGGGCGAGGCGGCGGCGGTGGCGCCGCCGCTCCTCTTCCGTCATGCCTCCCCACACCCCGGCGTCCTGCCTGGTGGTGAGGGCGAAGGACAGGCACTCGGACCGCACCGGGCAGGCGGCGCAGACCTTCTTGGCCTGCTCGATGCGCTCGGCGGACCCGGGACCGTCCCCGGGGGGGAAGAAGAGGTTGGTGTCAAGGTCGCGGCATGCCGCGTGCTCTCGCCAGATGTACCGGTTCGGGAGGTTGGAGTCGGCTCGTATCGCTGACATCGGGATCTTGCACCTCGTTCCGGCGGGGGATGATCGGGGGGTCGAGACAACCGCCGGGAGAACAGGAGAACGTCTCCGGCGCGAGCCTTGTTCCCCGATCGGTACCCAGAGCCCCTACCCGCGCGAACGTCGGACCCAATCCGGAACGTCTCGCCGCAAAGCGGATCAAGCGGCATTGGCGTGAACGTCAGCGTCTGGCGGATGATTCCCGCACCCCGCCGCTGGGGTAGGTCGGGGTTGACCGACAAGAAGGAGCACGGACCATGTACATCTCCGGAGGGGTCATCCTCCTCATCCTCATCATCGTGGTGGTCGTGCTCTTGATGCGGCGCTGACCCCGTCAGGGTGAGCGCACGGCCACCGGTGCCGGCGCCAGGGTTGCCCGCACCGCTCCAGTGCTTCGCGCCGGCGGTGCGGGGGCCAGCACGATCAGGCGGTCGTCGTCGGTGACCACGACGGTCGCATCCCACGCTGGGTTCAGCACCACCCCCGCGTGCTCGTCGTTCCGGGCCCGCGGCCGCACCCGACGCCAGCCGAGCGCCACTTCGCCGTGGGCGGCGGCGGCGTCGGCCAGCACCGAGAAGGCGACCGGCACGCCGGGCGGAACGTAGCGGCCGATCGGCAGCGCCTCGAGCCGAGGCCCCTCGGGCGCCAGCAACGCGGCCAGGACGGGATCGAGCGACGGGGAGACGGCGAACTGGGCGCACAGGAGGCCCGTGAGGTGGCCGGCCACGACGGCGTCGAGGGCGGGGTGCTGGGGCAGCAGCTCGAGGTTGGCCACGTCGGCCAGGTCCGTGACCACCGGGATGTCGCGCGTGCCGATGGCCTGGTGCACGAGGAAGGTCGTGAGCAGGGCACGGGCGTCGGCCTCGGCCGGGTCGGCCCCGGTCCGAGGCGAGAGCACCACAACGTGGTCGACGCCGTCGTCGATCAGGTCCTCGAGGAGCTCGGCGTGGTCAGCCACCTCGGTGTCGCGCACGGCGAGGCTGGCGGTGCGCAGCCGGCTCCCGATCCCCTCGAGGGTGGCGCCCGGGCCGACGACGGTGATGCGGCTGCCGGGCACGACCATCCCGTCGAGCTCGCGCAGGAGGCGGGGGCCCAGGACGTTCCAGCCGCAGATGACCGTGTGGTCGGGCTGCTCGGGAGGGTCTGGCTGCAGGTCGGCGGCGACGGGGGGCACGACGGCGCGCTCGCCGACCCAGCGCACCGCCTTCGGCTCGTGGGCCAGCACGACGAGCTGCTCACCCTCGGCCACCTTGCGGCCCGGCGGGGGGCACAGCTCGACCCCGCCGTCGTCGCTGCACAGCCCCAGCACCCTGGCCCCGTCGACGGCCCGGGCCACCACGCCGAACACGACGTCGACGGCCTGGGGCATGTCGACCACGTAGGCACCCGTGCCGGCGAAGTCGAACAGCTCGAGGTGGGCCCGCCCCAAGCCCGGTTGCCGGCAGGCCTGGGCCGCCACCCGGGCGCCGAGGGACACGGCGTCGACGGCCGACACGCGCCCCTCGAAGACCGCGGTGATGGCGGCGGCGTTGGCCGGGTCGTCGAGCTCGGCCACCACGGCCACCGAGTCGGGCAACCCGCCGTCCCCGAGCATCCCCAGGACGGCGGTGACCACGCCGGCGTCGCCCTCGGTGTCGTCGAGGACGATCACCGCCCGAGCCCGCTCCGGGTGGACCCGGGCCCGGTCGCGCTCGTCGGTGGGCAACCCGGTGCGGCAGATCAGGCGCACCTTGCGCTTGCCCACGGCCGGCACGTGGGACTGCAGGTCGCGCTCGACGACCCGCCGGTCGGTGGGTGACAGCACCACGACCGTGCAGCCGGGGCGGGCGGTGGCCAGCTCGCCCACCACCGTCCGGACGGTGGGCGACCAGCCGAGGAGCAGGAAGTGGTCGGTGACGTCGGCCTCGCTGCGCCCCTCGGCGTCCCGCTGGCGAACCAGGTACTCGGCCAGCTTGGCCGTGAGCAGGGAGAACGTCCCGATGCCGACGATCATCGTGGCCCCTCCGGCCAGTCGGCCGAGGGGCGTCTTCGGGGAGATGTCGCCGTAGCCGACGGTGGCCATGGTGACCGCGCCCCACCAGATGGCGTCGCCCAGGGTGCGGATGGTGCCGTACTCGGTGGCCGCTTCCGCCCGCAGCGCCAGCGCCGAGCACAGGGCCAGCAGCAGCGGGACGGCGCCGAACAGCATCCCGACCGGGTGGGAGACCACCACCCGCCAGGTGCGGCGGAGGGTGGCCCCGCGCGTCCCGAGGCGCATGGCGTAGGCCACGAGGCGGATGAGGGGCGCGCCGATCACCCCGCCGCCAGCCTGGACCACCGCCAGGGCCGGCTGCAGCACCACGACGAGGATGTCGAACTTGAGGAGGTCGACCTCCCGCCGCCGGTCGGGAGCGAACCAGAGGCGCAGCGGCACGATCACCGCGAACGGTGCGTAGATCACCCAGTTCGCCACGGTCAGGATGGCGTGGTCGCGGCCGGACAGCCCCGGGGTGGTCTCGGCGATGAGCAGCGGGATCGTGAACAGGGCCGTGAACAGCAGCAGGGGGTCGCCCAGCCGCTCGCACAGCTCGTAGACGCGGTGCGGCGGACGGCTCGCCGTGGTGGAGGCCGGTCGCAGGCTGGGGTGACGGTCGGCCACGACCGGATGGTACGGCCCGGGTGCACCGGCCGAGCGGAGGCTCGTCGGGTCGGGCTTCAGGCCGGGCGGAGGACCACGGCGGCGTCGGCGGCGATGGCGGCTGCGGTCGAGGTGCCGTCGCTGGCCAGCTCGACCTCCCAGCTGCCCTCGGTCATGTCGCTGCGTCGGTCCCGGCGGTCATCGGGTGAACAGGCTGGCCACGGCCCAGATGGCGGCGATCAGGCCGATGCCCATGAAGGCCAGGCTGCGGGCCAGGGGCGGTCGCTCGAGCTCGCCGTCCTTCAGCTCCTCGCGAGGACGGACCAGGGCGAGGAACGGCCCCACCAGCATCGCCCCGCCCAGGGCGAGCACCAGGAGGGGCAGCAGATCCTCGACCGGGAACATCGGCCCCCCACTCCACCACACGCTCCGCCTCTTGCGGCACGCAAGGGTTCGGCCGCCGAGCCGGCGGGTATCCGGGTGGGCATGCGACCGGGACGGAACGTGGAGGTGCGGCCGCTGGGTGGGGGGGCGGGATGCCTCGGGATGCTGGTGGGCTCGATCGTGGTCTCGGTGCTCCTCACCGTGATCCTCAACCTGGTGGCGCGCTGACCATGAGGATGAGGAAGGGACCGATGTTCGCCCTGGCTTCGTACGTTGCCAGCCCGAAGGGGCGCCGGCAGCTCAAGCAGCTGCGGCAGCGGCTCGACACGCCGGAGAACCGCAAGAAGGCCGTGCAGATGAAGGACAGGCTGGCGTCCAAGTCGCCGCGCCGGAAGGGCTGAGGGGCTGCCAGGCTGGCGGCATGACGGCACTCGAGACCCGCCTGGACTTCGACCCGCTGCTGGGCGAGCTGCGCGCCACCTTTGCCGAGGGCACCACCAGGCCCCTCGGGTGGCGGGTCGAGCAGCTGAAGGGGATGCTCCGCCTTCTCGAGGAGGGTGAGGCCGACCTGCTGGCCGCCCTGGCGGTCGACCTCGGCAAGCCCCGGCTCGAGGGGTGGAGCTCCGACCTCGCGGTCACCGCCGCCGAGGTGCGCTACGCCTTGGCCAAGCTGAAGCGGTGGGCACGCCCCGAGCGTGTGCGGGCTCCCCTGGCCATCTTTCCCGGGCGGGCCTCGATCCACCGCGAGCCTCTGGGCGTGGCGCTGGTCATGGCGCCGTGGAACTACCCGGTGCAGCTGCTGCTGACGCCCATGGCGGCGGCCGTCGCCGCCGGCAACTGTGTGGTGGGCAAGCCGAGCGAGCTGGCCCCCGCCACCTCGGCGGCGCTCGCCCGGCTGGTGCCCCGCTACCTCGATCCCGCCGGCGTGACCATCGTCGAAGGGGGCGTGCCGGAGGCCACCGCCCTGCTGGCCGAGCGCTGGGATCACATCTTCTACACGGGCAACGCCAAGGTGGGGCGGGTGGTGGCCCGGGCCGCCGCCGAGCACCTCACCCCGATCACCCTCGAGCTCGGGGGCAAGAGCCCCGTCATCGTGGACGCCGACGCCGACCTCAAGGTGACCGCCCGCCGCATCGC
>JBKJUI010000498.1:0-3604 GCA_046590775.1 Acidimicrobiales bacterium | reverse complement strand
GTAGGGGTCAGCCGGACTGGAGGAACGAGGTCGACGTGAACCAGTCGAAGCACGGATGCGCCAGTCACTTAAATGTTTGCTGCCACTATTGCGCGCGCCTTGTGGTGGTGCGAGAATAGCATCCCGGACAAATCGCCCGGAGAGGGCAGTTTGGGGGCGCAGCGTGAGGCTGTCGCCACTGGGGGAGAGATTTGACATGAGAAACGTTCACAGGTTGGTCCGGCCCCTGATCGCATCGGGGCTCGTTCTGGCGGGCCTGATCGTCGGCGCCGCCCCGGCATCGGCCACCCACATCGGCTGCGGCGCCGTCATCACCGAGAACACCACCCTCGACGGCGACGTCGGGCCTTGCGCCGCTGACGGCCTTGTCGTCATGGCCGATGGCATCACCCTCGACCTCGCCGGCTACCGGGTGTTCGGGGCTACGCCCAACGTCAACGGCGACAATGCCGGGATCCGGCTGTTCGGCGTGAGCGGTGTCACCGTAACCGACTGCGCCCTGCTCGTGGACGGTTGCCCGGACGGGCGCCACGGCACCGTTGAGGGCTTCGACGCCGGCGTGGCCGTCATGGGCGGCTCGGGGAACACCGTCTCCCGGCTGACCGTCCAGAACAACATCGCCGATTTCCTCGGCGGGAATGTCGGGCCATGCAGCCTGGGCGACGGCATCGCCCTCTTCGCCTCCAGCGGCAACACCATCGACGGCAACAAGGTCATCCACAACGGTCCCTACGGCGGGATCTCGGTGGTCAACGATTCCGACAACAACGTGATCACCCGCAACCAGGTTTCGGACCAAGACGTCGTCAACCCGGGTGGCTGCTTCGACCAGCCCAGGCAGGACGAGGGGATCCGTATCGAGGGACCCGGGGCCGACGGCAACCGGGTCGACAGCAACACCATCGTCAAGAGCGACCTGGCCGGCATCGGCATGCACTCGGTCGTCTGCGTCGACCAGCCCAACACGGGGAACACCCTCATCCGGAACACCATCAGCCAGACCCAGAACCTGTCGGGCAGCTCCTTCAGCGGCGGCATCGCCTTCCTGGAAACGGGTGACCCCGCCAACATCTGCCCCGCTTTCGGCACGACCGTCAAGCACAACACCTCGAGCCAGAACGTGGGATCCGGCATCTTCGTGTCGTACAAGACCCAGAACAACGTGTTCGACCGCAACATCACCAACAAGAACGGCGTCGCCGGCCTCATGCTCGACGGGCCCGCCTTCAGCAACGTGTTCACCAACGTCGGCCCGTCACTGCTCGACCTGGTGAACCCGGACCAACCTCCCTACGTCGAGGGCCTCCAATTCCGGGTCCTGTCCGGCTCGGGAAGCGGTGACGTGACCGCCCCGTTGGTGCCCGTCGGCAACATCCTCATCGCCCCCGCCGGCACCGTCCCCTTCGACACCGCGACCAGCGGCTGCTCGGCTTCGGACTTCGTCGGGTTCCCGGTCGGCGCCGTCGCTCTCATTCAGCGGGGCTTCTGCGGCCGGGCGACCAAGGTCGACAACGCCGTGGCCGCCGGGGCCAGCGCCGTCGTCATGTTCAACGAAGGCTCTGCGGGCCGCACTGGCGTCCTCACCGCTGGCGTGAGCCCGACGACCGTCCCGGTGGTGGGCGTCAGCTACGCAACGGGCGTGCAGCTGTACAACCTCACCCAGGCCGGCCCGGTGACCATCCACGTGGTCACCAACACCACCAACGTGCAGATCCAGATCGCCCCCGGCGCCCATGACAACCTCCTGACCAAGAACAGCGGCCGGGACAACGTCAAGGTCGACGGCTTCGACGGCAACACCGCTCCGCCCTGCGACAACAACAAGTGGGACCGCAACGCGTTCCTCACGGTCAACCAGTCGTGCGTCCAGGCTGGTGCCGGCGTGGTACGGACTCCGCGCCCGGCCCAGGCCAACCCCAACGCCCTCGAGACGGGCAGGAACAATAGGGACGACATCTAACCGGGCAGTCCAGGCCGCCTGCCGGAGCCCCGCCCTCCAGACGGGGCGGGGTTCCGCTCACTGCCGCCAGCCCGTCACCATGGGACACCGAGTCACCCTCGAACCGCAGCCTGACCAACACCACAACATCCATCCCAAAGGTCAGCCCGCATCGCCCTCAACCCACTGCGTCCGCCTCGCGGCGCTACCAAGCGATTCACACCTCAGCGGTGGGCTCATCGAAGGCGTCTCCACGGCCTCCGCACCCCCTGACCTGGGCTTTTACTCGTGCGGTGGGGGGGACTTGAACCCCCACGTCCTTGCGGACACCAGCCCCTCAAGCTGGCGCGTCTACCTATTCCGCCACCACCGCGGGTGCGGCCGGCGAAGGTACCACGCTGTGGCAGGCTCGACCCCGTGGTCGCCGGTCCGAAGCCCCGGCCCGTTCCGCCCAGCCGGGGCACCCGGCGGCGCCGGCGGAGGCGCATGCCCCTCACGGCCCAGGCGGCCGACGTCGCCGGGCGCAGCATCGCGGCCGCGGTGCCGCTCCACCGGCTCGATCCGCGGCTGGTCAACGGTGCCGCCCTGGTCGAGATCGGCGCCTTTGCCGCCATGGTGGTCACCGCCTCAGGCGCCGCCCTGGGCGTCCTGGGCCTCGCCTCGGTGGCCTTCGTCGGCCTGCACCTGGCCGACCACCGCTCCGTGCTGGCCATCCAGGAGGACGGCGAGGCCACGATCCTGAGCGCCGGACGGGACGGCCGTCCGATCGCCGTGCGGACCAGCACCCCCCACGCCCCCACGCTGCCCGAGCCGACGGGCCTCGCCGCCGCCGTCCGCCTCGACGGCGCCCGCTGGTGGGTCGACCGCTCCGCCTATCCGCTCCTGGTCCAGGCCAAGACGGTCACAGGACGTCCTTGACCTCGGCGTAGTGGCAGGCCACCGGGTGGCCGTTGCCGCGGTCGATCAGCGCCGGCTCCTGCTCGGCGCACAGCTCGGTGGCCTTCCAGCAACGGGTGCGGAAGCGGCAGCCTGACGGCGGGTTGGCCGGCGAGGGGACGTCGCCCTCGAGGACGATGCGCTGGCGGGACCGCTCCTTGCGCGGATCGGGCACGGGCACGGCCGACAGCAGGGCCTGGGTGTACGGATGGGCGGGTCGGCTGTACACGTCGTCGCGCGAGCCGATCTCCACCATCTTCCCGAGGTACATCACCGCCACCCGGTCGCTGATGTGGCGCACCACCGACAGGTCGTGGGCCACGAAGACATAGGCCAGGCCCAGCTCGTCCTGGAGGTCCTCGAGGAGGTTGATGACCCCGGCCTGGATCGAGACGTCGAGAGCCGACACCGGCTCGTCGAGCACGAGGAGCTCGGGGTCGAGGGCGAGGGCCCGGGCGATGCCGATGCGCTGGCGCTGGCCACCGGAGAACTCGTGCGGGTACCGGTTCGCCTGTTCGGGGTTGAGGCCGACGAGGTCCATGAGCTCCTTTACCTTCGTCGCTCCCTTCTCCCTCCAGAGGCCGTGCACCTTCAGCGGCTCGGCGATGATCCCCTGGACGGTCATCCTCGGGTTGAGCGAGGCGTACGGGTCCTGAAAGATCATTTGTAGGTGGCGGCGCATCCGGCGCATGTCGCCACCGTTCAGCGTCGTCAGGTCCTTGCCCTTGA
>JBKJUI010000437.1:0-2776 GCA_046590775.1 Acidimicrobiales bacterium | reverse complement strand
GCGGTGGCGCCCACGGCGTCGGCGATGGAAGTGCCGGCGCCGCCCTCACGGAGGCCGTCCTCAAGGGTGACGACGAGGGGATGGGTGGAGGCATCAGCGATCATCAGCGGGTCGAGGGGCTTGACGACCCGGACGTCCCACACCGTCGCCGACACGCCCTGCTGGGAAAGGATCCTCACCGCCTCCTCGGCGGCCTCAACCATTTTGCCCACGGCGAGCAGGCAGACGTCGTCGCCTCGCTGGAGCAGCCGGGCCGACAGACCGGAGCCGACCTCGTCCGCTGGCACCTGGCGGGCCGGGCCCTTGGGGTAGCGGATGGCCGACGGCCCGTCGGTGATCGACAACGCCTCGCTGAGCATGACCTCGACCTCCTGGGCCGAGGAGGGGGCAAATACCGTCATCCCGGGGACCTTGGTGAGCAGGGCCATGTCGAGAATGCCGTGGTGGGAGGGGCCGTCGTCGCCGGTGATGCCGGCCCGGTCGAGGCAGAAGACCACGGGCAGCTTGTGCAGGCCGACATCGAGGTTGACCTGGTCGAACGCCCGGGTCAGGAACGTCGAGTAGATGGCGACCACCGGGCGCAGGCCGGCGATGGCCATGCCGGCCGCGGCGGTGACGGCGTGCTGCTCGGCGATACCGACGTCGAGGAAGCGGTCGGGGTGGCGGGCCTCGAAGGGTAGGAGCCCCGTGGGCCCGGCCATGGCCGCGGTGATGGCCACGATCCGGTTGTCGGTGCCGGCGGCGGCCACGATGGCGTCGGCGAAGGCCTGGGTGTACCCGGCGGGCATGGAGGGCGGCGGACCGGTGACCGGGTCGAAGACCGGCGTGTCGTGGAGGCATTTCTCGTCGTCGTCCTCTGCCGGCTTGTAGCCCCGCCCCTTCTGGGTCAGGACGTGGACCAGGATGGGCCCGTCGAGCTCGGCGGCCCGGCGCAGCGTGGCCTCCAGCATCGGGATGTCGTGCCCGTCGACCGGGCCGATGTAGCGCACGCCGAGGGCCTCGAAGAACCCGCCCGAGCCGAGCACCTCACGGGAGGCGGCCCGCATACCTTCCAGGCCCAGCTCCAGGTGTTCGCCGATGGCGGGGACGCCCCGCAGGATGCGCTGGAGGCGGTCACGACTCTTGACGTAGGAGGGGTTGAGGCGCAGGCGGGTCAGACCGGCAGCGAGGCGGGACACTGTCGGGGCATAGGACCGGCCGTTGTCGTTGAGGATGATCAGCACCCGCCGGCCGCTGTGGCCGAGGTTGTTGAGGGCCTCATAGGCCATGCCGCCGGTCATGGAGCCGTCGCCGATGACGGCGACGACCCGGCGGTGGGCCTCGTGCTGCAGGTCGAAGGCCATGGCCAGACCGTGGGCGTAGCCCAGGATGGTCGACGCGTGACTGTTCTCGACCCAGTCGTGGGGCGACTCGGCCCGCGAGGGGTAGCCGGAGAGGCCGTTGGCCTGGCGCAGACTGGAGAAGCGCTCGCGCCGCCCGGTCAGGATCTTGTGGACGTAGGCCTGGTGGCCGGTGTCCCAGAGGAGAAGATCGTTAGGCGACTCGAAGATCCGGTGGAGGGCGAGGGTGAGTTCGACCACACCGAGGTTCGACCCGAGGTGACCGCCCGTCACCGAGACCGACTGGACGATGAAGGCGCGAATCTCTCCCGCGAGCTGCTCCAGCTCGGCCTCGTCGAGATTCCGGAGGTCCCCCGGCCCGGTGATCGTCTCCAGAAGCATCCCGATGTTCAACGCTACCCCCGGGGCGGCCCTTTCAGTAATCGCCCCGCCGCTACGGTGTGGCCCCGATGGGCGCCGACCGGTTCCAGTACCTGATCCTCATGGGCATCTGCCTGGTGATCACCCTTCCCCTTGAGTTCCTTTTCGGGGCGCGCGTGTGGCGCCGCCCCCGCCGGCTGGTGGCCGCGATGGGCATCCCCCTGGCCATCTTCGTGGTCTGGGACGTCATCGCCATCGCCCGCGACCATTGGACGTACAGCCCCAGGTACGTGACCGGCTGGAACCTCCCGTTCGACCTGCCGGTGGAGGAGCTGGCGTTCTTCCTGGTCATCCCCATCTGCAGCCTGCTGACCCTCGAGGCCGTGCGCCGGGTCCTCGGTCGGGACTGATGGAATACACCATTGGATCGGCCCTGGCCGTGCTGGCGGTGGTGGCCGTCGAGTTGTTCTGGCTGAAGACCGGCATCTTCGGCAAGATCACCTTCTGGATCTCCTACGCCATCATCGTGTTCTTCCAGGTGCTGGTCGACGGGTGGCTGACCAAGCTGTCGGCGCCGATCGTCATCTACAACCCCGACGAGAACAGCGGTATCCGCATCCCCTGGGACATCCCGGTGGAGGACTACCTCTTTGGCTTCGCCCTCATCGTGCTCACGATCCTGCTGTGGGAGCGGGCCGGTCGAGGCGACGCAGCCGGCGAATCGAGTCAGCGAACAAGAACACCCCTGATCCGCCGACGATGACCACCTGGCCCCACAGGGCGGCCGTGGCCAGCATCGGCAGCCCGAGGCCGACCGCCGTCAGGATGATGCGGGTCGGACGCTCTCCGGGCGTAATAAGGGGCTTGCCGGTCACGCCGGCGAGGGTGCCCCGGGCCCGGACGTACTCCAGCCACCAGGCCGCGGCCGTGGCGCCGACGGCGATCCACGCCGTGTCGCCGCCGGCGGTGACGGCCAGCGCTGCGGGCATGGCCGCGTCGGCCAGGCGGTCGAGCGCGGAGTCGAGGAGGAAGCCGACCTTGGTGGTGCGCCCGGCCTGGACGGCTACCGCCCCGTC
>JBKJUI010000231.1:0-2664 GCA_046590775.1 Acidimicrobiales bacterium | reverse complement strand
CGGCGGCGAGGCGGTGTTCGTCAACGAGCTGTTCGCCGCCCGCCCCGACCTCGTGCTCGGCCGCCTCGGCGTCGACCGGGGCATGTACCGAGAGCACGAGTTGACGGTGGCGCCCGTCGGCGAGCTGCTGCCGGCACTCGACCGGGCCCTCGACGCCGTGGTGGCCGACGGCCGGCGCCGCGGCCTGACCGCCGTTCCACGCTCGCCCGTCGATCCCGAGCCCGTACCGGCCAACCCGGCCCCGTCGTCCGCCCAGGAGTCGAGCTTCGTGGTGACGGAAGGAAGGCTCGGGCGGGTCGTGGACGGCCGGGTGGCGCCCTACGCCCCCCGCTACGCCAGCGACGAGGCCGAGCTGTGCCGCCTCGTGCACCTGCGCGACCAGGCCCGAACGGTGCTGGCCGCCCAGGTGGCCGGTGCCCCCGACGCGGAACTGGTCGTTGCCCAGGACGGGCTGCACAGGGCCTACGGCACCTACGCACGGGCCCACGGGCCGCTTAACCGCTTCCGCACGGCCCGCACCGGACGGGTCGACCCAGAGACCGGCGAGGAGGTCATGCGCCGCATGCAGCCCCGCATGGGGGGGTTTCGTGACGACCCCGACTGGCCCCTGGTGGCGGCCCTGGAGGTCTTCGACGAAGCCACCCAGACCGCCCACCTGGCCGCCATCTTCACCGAGCGGGTGGTGTCGCCGCCCCCGCTGCGCCTCGGGGTGGACTCGGCAGCCGAGGCGGTGGCGGTGTGCATGGACGAGGCTGGGCGCCTCGACCTCGACCGCATCGCCGAGCTGTTGGGCACCGACGCGGCCACGGCCCGGTCCGAGCTGGCCGGCCTGGCCTTCGACGACCCGGACACCGCCGCGCTGGTCCCCGCCAGCGCCTACCTGTCGGGCAATGTGCGGACCAAGCTGGCCGCCGCCCGCTCGGCGGCCGTCACCGACGGGCGTTTCCAGGTCAACGTCGCCGCATTGGAGGCGGTGCTGCCCCGCCAGTTGGAGCCGGGGGAGATCACCGCCGGCCTCGGCGCCCCGTGGGTCCCGGCGGGCGACGTCCAGGCGTTCTGCGCCGACGTGCTGGGTGCGGAGGTCGAGGTCGAGCGCCTGGCCGCCCTCGGTCACTGGGCCGTCCGACTTCTCAACGGGCGGCGGGGTTCGGTGAGCCTGTCGTCGGAGTGGGGGACGGCCAGGGCCGACGCCATCGCCCTCCTCGACGCCGGGCTGAACCAGCGCCTCCACACCGTCTACGACGAGGACGGCGACGGCAAGCGTGTGCGCAACGACGCCGAGACCCTGGCCGCCCGGGACAAGCAGGAGGCCCTCGCAACTCGCTTCTCGTCGTGGGTGTGGGAGGAGCCCGACCGGGCCGCCCGCCTGGCCGGGCGCTACAACGAGTTGTTCCGCAGCAACGTCGTGCCCCGCCACGACGGGTCCCACCTCAGCCTGCCCGGCCTGGCCGCCACCTTCACCCCCCATCCCCACCAGCGCGACGCTGTGGCCCGCATCCTCACCGACGGCCGGGTGCTGTTGGCGCACGCGGTGGGTGCCGGAAAGACGGCGACGATCGTGATGGCCGCCATGGAGATGCGCCGCCTCGGGATGGCCGCCAAACCGGCGGTGGTCGTCCCCAACCACATGCTGGCGCAATTCTCCCGGGAGTGGCTCCAGCTCTACCCGACGGCCAAGCTGCTCATCGCCGACCGGGACCGGCTGTCCAAGCAGCGCCGCAAGGAGTTCGTGGCCCGCTGCGCCACCGGCGACTGGGACGGGGTGGTGTTCACCCACGCCGGCTTTGCCCGCATCCCCCTCGGGCGGGACCTGTACGCCGCCTACCTGGACGAGAACCTGGAGGGCTGCCGGCGGGCCCTGGCCGAGTCCCGCTCGGGCAAGGGCATCAGCGTCAAGCGCCTGGAGCGCCGGCTGGCGCAGATGGAGGAGACCTACCGCCGCCTGCTCGCCGCCGAGACCAAGGACGACGGCGTGAGCTTCTCCGAGTCTGGGATCGACCACCTGGGGATCGACGAGGCACACTGCTTTAAGAACCGCCGGGTGGACTCGTCCATCGACGGCATAGGCGGGCCGGGGTCCAAGCGGGCCCAGGACCTCGACTCCAAGCTGTGGGCGCTGCGGCGCGCCCACGGCCACCGGGTGGTCACCTTCGCCACCGCCACCCCCGTCGCCAACTCCATCGCCGAGCTGTGGACCATGCAGTCCTACCTCCAGCGCGACGTGCTGGAGGCCGCCGACCTGGCTGCCTTCGACTCGTGGGCCGCCACCTTCGCCCGAACGGTCACCGCTCTTGAGCTGGCTCCCGACGGCGGCAGCTACCGCATGAAGACCCGCTTCGCACGGTTCCAGAACGTTCCCGAGCTGATCGACCTCTACCGCCAGGTGGCCGACGTGCGCACGGCCGAAGACCTGGCCCTGCCCGTGCCCGCCCTGGCCGGCTGCAAGCCGGAGACGGTGGTGGTGCCGCCCAGCCCGGCCTTGCGGGCCTACGTGGCCGACCTGGCTTCGCGGGCCGAGCAGGTGCGCTCCCGAGCGGTGGCGCCGGAGGACGACAACATGTTGAAGATCACGGGGGACGGGCGGAGGGCGGCTCTCGACCTGCGCCTGGTGGGCGAGGCCCCCGACCCGGAGGGCGGCAAGTTGGCCGCCGCCGCCGACCGCAT
>JBKJUI010000453.1:0-5763 GCA_046590775.1 Acidimicrobiales bacterium | reverse complement strand
GGGCGGCATCGTGGCCATCAACCTCGTCCTGTTCCTCGGCTTCGCCCTCTACGCCGTCGTGCAGCTGACGCGGACCACGCTGGCCGCCCAGCAGATCGACGAGCGGGTGGTCGTGATCACCAAAGAGGTCGGGCCGATCGACACCAACCTCAACGAGGTGCCGAAGCTGGACCTCACCAACGAGACGGCCGGCAAGATCCGGGTGGCGGCCGAGAACCTGAGCGCCGACGCCGGCCAGATCATCGACGCCGCCAAGAGCATCGACGGGACGGTGGTCGACATCAACGCCAACGCCGACGCCATCAACGGCACGGTGAAGCAGATCGCCGGCAACGTCAACTCCATCGCCGGCAGCGTCCGACCGATCGGGAGCAACATCAACGCCCTGAACAGCAAGGTCATCGAGATCCGGGGCGTTTCTGGACGGCCAGGTACGGGCGTCGCCGGCATCAACAACCGGGTTGACATCATCATCGGCCTGGCCAGCGCCATCCGAGGAGACCTGAGCAACGTGAACAGCGTCGTGGGCAGCAACTCGGCCACCAGCTTCAACGGGTCCAAGACGATCGC
Source organism: Acidimicrobiales bacterium (assembly GCA_046590775.1). Classification (GTDB taxonomy): domain Bacteria; phylum Actinomycetota; class Acidimicrobiia; order Acidimicrobiales; family JAUJNH01; genus JAUJNH01. Next base: position 5,193 of record JBKJUI010000453.1, on the reverse strand, counting down.
CGGGCACGCCCGACAGATCTGCATCGACCTGGGGTCGACATGCCGGTGACCCGCAGCGAGCGCGGCGCCGTCGCCCCCGCCTACACCGCAGTCATCACCCTCGTCACGGTCCTCCTGGCGGCGGTGCTGATCAACCGGGTGGCGTGGACGGCCGAGTCGATCAACAAGAAGGCCCTCAACATCCAGAAGACGGCCGCCAACATCCAGGGCGACAGCAACGCCGTCCTCAACCTCGATGCCACCAACGCCTCGGCGTCCAGCATCCTGGTCTCCGCCGACCCGCTCGACCAGAAGCTGAAGCAGATCGTCGGGTTGGCGCAGGGCGTCGACGTCAAGGCCAAGTCGATCAACGGCTCGGCCACGATCGTCAGCGGCACGGCCAAGGACATCAACAACACCGCCGGGGGCATCGCCCCGACGGCTGGTGGCATCAACACCTCGGTCGCCGACATCCTGGGCCTGGCCCAGTCGATCATGCGAGGCGTCGACCAGATCAACACCAACCTCGACACCACGATCGCCGTGGTCACCCAGATCCGGGGCGACACCGGGAACATCCGGACCGCGGCCGACCTTGCCGACACCCGTGCGGCGTGCATCGACCGCAAGACGCCCGTCGTGGGCGGGATCCTCGGGACCATCGGTCTCGGCCAGGGATCGGTCGAGCCAGATTGCCGCAACTCGCGGTAATGGGGCCGATTCGCCTACGCTGAGGGCGTGACTGCGAAGCGTCCCGTGCTCACGCCGTTCGAAGTGCTCGGTGTGATGCCTGCGGCGACACAGCAAGAGGTTGTCACCGCCTACAAGATCCTGGCCCAGATCTATCACCCGGACCGCTTCCGTGAGAGCCCGGAAGCGGTCCGGGATGAGGCCGAGTACCGGATGCGGTCCCTGAACGAGGCCTACGCCGCCGCCAAGCGCGGCCGGATCGCCAACCAGGCGGGGACCACCAACGCTCGCCACTCCCGGCCGACAGCGGCCTGGGACGCCAGCTCGTCGGCCGGCGCACGCAACTGGGACGGTGTGGCCTGGACCGACGCCAACAAGGCGCGAGCGGCGGCGATGGTCAAGGACAACGAGGCCAAGGCCAAGAAGCAGCAAGCCAAGCGCAACGGCCAGGCGGTGGTGAGGTCCCGCTCGGCCGAGCCATCCCGCAACTCGTTCCTGAACGGCCTCGGCCTGGCCCGGGTGACCAACAACATCGTGTGCATCGGCTGTGACAGCGTCCAGTGGCTGCCCCCCGGATGGCGCGAGATGCTCGACGACAGCGCCTTCTACTGCGGGATCTGCAACCGCATCATCCTGGCTCGCGGTCTACGCTAGGACCGCCCCTCAGGGCTGCTTGGTCGTGACCACCGGTGGCACCGTCGTGGCCCCGGGCACCGTCGTCTCGGTGCCGGTGAGCTCCTGGAGGAAGGCCGGCGGCTCCCCAGGGGCGACCTGGAGGCTGTTGGCGACGGCGTCGAACACCGGGGCCAGGAGTCCGTAGCGGGCCTCGGGGATGGCTTCGAAGACGAGCGACACCATCTTCCGCCCCTGGAAGACGAAGAAGTGGGCGTGGTAGCCGGGCTCACCCGTGCTGTCGGTGAACTTGTAGACGTAGAACAGGGCCGGGAGCCCGTTGACCTCGACCACCGTGTCACTGAGGATCGTGATCTTCTCCTCGGAGAAGATGGCGTCGATCACCGCCTTCTGGTCGGCGACGTTGGCCTTGGTCACCTCGCTGGAGTAGGCGTTGACCCGTACCCGGAAGTTGTCCTTCGACTTCGGGACGCTGACGAGCAGGCGGTAGGAGGCGTCGAGGTCCTTGGTCGACACCTGGGCCCAGTCCTTCGGGTAGGCCAGCTTGACGCCGGTGTCTTTGTCCTCGAAGGGCAGGAAGTCCTTCGGCAGGGGGGGGATGGTGCTGGCGGTGGGGCCGGACGCCTGGGTGTCGGGGGCGCTCTCCCCCTGGCGCTGCCCGAGCACGTACGCCCCGGCGAAGAGGGCCAGGACGGCGACGATGGCCAGGATCATGCGGGCGTCGACCTGGACCTGCTTGGTGAGCAGGCCTCCCCGGCGCTTCGGCCCCTCCTCGTCGTCGTCCAGGTCGTCGTCGTACAGGTCGTCGTCGTCCAGGTCGTTGTCCAGGTCGTCGTCGTCCTCGACCACCGGCACGTCGTCCTCGACCACCGGCACGTCGTCGTCGTCGTCGGCGTGGTCCGGCGGCTCGGGCTGGCGCACCGGGGTGGTGGCCGCGGTCGCCTCGGTGGCGGCGTCGGTGTCGGCGTCAGGCGGGACAGGCTCCTCGGTCGACGTCGACACCGACGTGGCGCCGGCGTCTGGCTCGGGGGCAGCTTGCGACGGCCCCGTCTGCAACGGGGCGGCCTCGGGAGCCCGGGGAGGGGCGTCGGCCTCGGCCGGTCCGGGGGACGCTCCGGTGGCCGCTGCGCCCTCCCCGAGAGGCCCGCCGTCGGCGGGGGTGAGCGTGTCAGGGGTGTCCGGATCCTCGGCCACTTGGGGGCCGGAAGGGTCAGCCACGCACGCGGCTCGGCTTCGGCTGGGTGGTGCTGGTCATGGGCCTGGCCCCCTCCGCTTTCTACCAAGTGCGCATTGCTGTGGTAGGTGTGGAGAGTCTAGTGTGACTCAACAGGTAAACGGAAGGGGAGGGGATGCTCGCAACGAGCCTCACGGGGTGGTACGTCGGCTTTGCCCTAGCGTGGCTGACGCTCGTCGTCGTGGTCGTGCTGGTGGGAACGATCCTGGGCGAAGCCCGGATCATCGGACGACAAGCGGTGGCCATCACCGAGGGTCTCGAGGACAGCCGGCTCAACACGCTGGCCCTCTGGGACGTCGACTTGGTCAACCGGTCGGTCATCGGGATCAACCGCAACGCGGCCAAGGCTCGCGCTGCACTGGGAGGGGATTGATGCGCTTGCTCGCCGAGTACACGGACCAGCAGATGACGTTCTGGACCATCGCTCTCGGCATGGGGCTGGTGGTCGAGGCCGCCGTCATCGTGCTGCTGACGATGCTGATCAGCCTGGTCGGGGACATCGAGCGGAACGTCGAGGACGTGTGGTCCACCGCCATCCTGGTGGCCCGCAACACGGCCACCACGTGGATGCTCGGGCAGACCGCCGTCGCCACCGCTGACCTCGGTACCGAGGTCGGCCTCCACGCCGAGCTCCTGCAGTCGAAGGTGGCCGGACGATGACCCTCGCTTTCATCGGCGTCGGGTGGTACGTCTTCGCCACGGTGTTCGAGATCGCCCTCGTGGTCCTCACCCTGGCCTACTTCCTGAACAAGGTGGCCGGGCAGCTGGTGGCCATCTCGAAGGTGCTGGCCAAGGTCACCTTCGGTGTTCGCGCCGTCGAGACCCAGTGCGCGGTGATCGGCCCGGCTGCGGACCGCATCAACGCCAACCTGGGTGAGGCCGCCGGCGGCCTTGAGAAGGCCGCGGTCCTGGCCGAGCGCCTCGCCCGCTAGGGCGATGGGGCTTCCGCTCTACTCGGAAGGCCCGGGCGAGCCACCGGAGGAGGACAGCGTCGTCCTCGCCGCCTTCGCTGCGGGCCTGCCGAGTGGGCGGTCGGCCTCCTTCGCCATGGAGGGGCCGGTGCTCATGGTCGACGGCGACGTGCCGGCGGGCCTCCGGCTCGACCCTCGCGCCGTGCTGGTGCGCCGCAACCTGCCTGACGACGTGGCCTGGGCCAGTGCCACGGTGGCTGCTGCGGTGCAGGCCGCCGGCTATCTGCTCTGCGACGAGAACACGCTCTACGCCACACCGGTGGCCATCCAGGTCCTCGGGCTGATGTACTCCCAGTGGGACCTGTGGGGGCGGGATCTCGACGAGGCGTTCGCCTCGCTGCGGGTGGCAGCTTTGGGCGAAGCGTGGGACCCTGTGTTAGCAAGTTTCACGAACGACCCGGGGAGCGCAACATGAAGATCGGCATCGTCGGCAAGGGTGGCGTGGGCAAGACGACCCTCTCCGCCCTGATCGCCAAGGGCCTGGCCGAACGGGGCCGGCGGGTCATCGCCATCGACACCGACTCGAACCCGAACCTGGGCATGTCCCTCGGGCTCACGCTCGAGGAGGCCGAGGCCATCCCGGTGATCCCCCGCCGCCTCGTGCTCGGCACCGACCCCGGCACCACGCCCACCGACCTCCTGGCCGAGTACGGCAGGTCCACCGAGTCGGGCGTCCGCCTGCTGTCCGCCATGCGGGTCGACCAGGCTGGGGCTGGCTGCACGTGCAGCAGCCACGCCTCGGTCCGCAGCATCCTCGGCGCCGCCCTCGAGGAGGAGGCCGACGTCACGTTGGTCGACATGGAGGCGGGCCTCGAGCACCTGACCCGGGCTGGCGGCACCCTGGCCTACGCCGACGTGCTGGTCACGATCATGGAGCCGAGCCGCAAGTCGGTCCTCACCGCCGGGCGAACCGTCGCCCTGGCCGACGAGCTGGGCATCCCGCGCACGGTGGGGGTGGGCAACAAGGCCCGCCTCCCCGGCGACGAGGAGTTCTTCGCCAAGCTGTGCGCCGAGTTCGGCGTCGAGCTGGCTGCCGTCGTCCCGTACCACATCGACGTGGTCAACGCCGACCGGGCCGGCATCGGCCTCGGCGAGGACAACGGGGCCGAGGTCCGGGCGGCGGTCGAGCGTCTCCTCGACTTCCTCGACAGCGTGCCGGTGGCGTAACGGCATGCCCGAGAGCGGGCAGCTGTTCGCGGTAACCACCCGATCGCACCTCAAGGGTCCCTGGTTCTTCCCGGCCATGATGCTGGCCACCAGGCAGATCCGCCGACAGCTGCAGGACTCGCCGGACGTCGTCCGCTGGGCCAGCGTGGTCGCGGCCCCGACCGAGCTCTGGACCATCACCGTCTGGCGCTCCCGCCACGACATGAACGAGTTCGCCCAGTCCGGGGCCCACGACGAGATCATGTGGCGGTTCTCCAAGTGGCTCGACTCGTTCTGGCTGATCCGCTGGCGCCCCGGCCCGCTCGAGCTCGGGGACTGGGACGGGCTGTCGATGGCCCAGCCCGAGCCGGCCCGGCTCCAGGGCACGGCGGTGGGCCGGCCCGACCTGCAGGAGGCGCTCGAGTACCTGCCCCGGCTGAAGGCCTCCACCGACTCCGCCGGGCGGGCCACCTACGAGGCCAGTCCGGCCGTGCGCCGGCAGCGGGCCGAGGTGGCCGGGGCCCGGGCCGTCGTGGTTCA
>JBKJUI010000214.1:0-4467 GCA_046590775.1 Acidimicrobiales bacterium | reverse complement strand
CCAGCTCGTCGAGGCGGTCGGCCGGGGCCAGGTCGCACAGCCGGCGGTCATCGAAGAGCGGCCCCAGCGGCGTCGACAGCGCCGCCGTCAGGCCGGCAACCAGGGCATCGGTGTGGCCGTCGAGCAGGCGTCGGGCCCCGCTGGAAACACCCCTCGGGGCCCTGTTCGACGGGCGGCGCCTGCGCGACCTCCGACCCGCCGACCGCCTCGACGAGCTGGCCTTCGACCTGCCCCTGGCCGGCGGCGACAGCCCGACCGGCACGGTGACCATGGCTGGGATCGCCGACGTCTTCGCCGCCCACGTCCTCCCCGACGGGCCCCTCGGCGGGTATCCCGACCGGCTGCGGGACCCCGTGCTGGCGGCCGAGGCGCGCGGCTACCTCACGGGCAGCATCGACCTGGTGGCGCGCATCGACGGCCGCCACGTGGTCGTCGACTACAAGACGAACCGGCTGGCCCCGCCCGACGAGCCCCTCACGCTCTGGCACTACCGCCCCGAGGCGCTGGCCACGGCCATGCAGGACGCCCACTACCCGCTGCAGGCCGCCCTGTACGCGGTGGCCCTGCACCGGTACCTGCGGTGGCGGCTGCCGGCCTACGACCCCGCCCGGCACCTCGGCGGCGTGGCCTACCTGTTCCTGCGCGGCATGGCCGGCGCCGAGACCCCCACCTTCGACGGCCACCCGTGCGGGGTGTTCCCCTGGCAGCCGCCCCCGTCGTTCGTCCTCGACCTCTCCGACCTGCTCGACCGGGGTGCGCCGTGACCGTCCCCGCCGCCCTGCTCGACCCGTTCGAGGCCCGCCGGTCGATCGCCGGCGGCGAGACCCTCTGCGCCTTTTCCGCCGCCACCGTTCTCGACGCCGCCGACGTCCACGTGGCCGTCACCCTCGGCCGCCTGGCCGGGGACGTGCCGGAAGAGGTGCTGCTGGCCGCCGCCCTGGCCGTTCGGGCCGTCCGCCTCGGCCACGTCTACGTCGACCTGGCCACGGTGGCCGAGACCGCCACCCCGGCGGACGAGGAGATGGAGGCCGAGGCCGACCTGGCCGGCCTGCCGTGGCCCGATCCCACCACCTGGCCGGCGGTCGTGGCCACCAGTCCCCTCACGGCCGTCGGCGCCCTCGGGCCCCCCGAGCGCCCCCTCCGCCTCCTCGACTCGGGGGTGGGGTCCCGGCTCTACCTCGATCGGTACTGGCGGCACGAGCGCACGGTGGCCGACGACCTCCTGCGGCGCAGTGGCGGCGAGGCGCCCGACGTCGAGGCGACGGTTCTGGCCGACGGGCTGCGCCGCCTGTTCCCGACGGAGGGATCGGAAGGCGACGACCTCCAGCGCCTGGCCGCGGCCACCGCCGTCCTGCGGCGGCTGGCCGTGGTGGCGGGCGGCCCGGGCACCGGCAAGACCACCACGGTGGCCCGCATCCTCGCCCTCCTCCACGAGCAGGCCGCCGCCCTCGGGCAGGCCCCACCGCGGGTTGCCCTGGCCGCGCCCACCGGCAAGGCCGCCGCCCGCCTGGCCGAGGCCGTGCACGCCGAGGCCGGGGCGCTCGACGTCGACCCGGCCGTGCGGGCCGCCCTCCTGGCCACCCCGGCGTCCACGCTTCACCGGCTCCTCGGCTTCCAGCCCGGCACCAGGAGCCGCTTCCGCCACGACGGCGCCAACCAGCTCGGCTCCAGCGTGGTCGTGGTGGACGAGAGCTCGATGGTCTCGCTGTCGATGATGGCCAGCCTCCTGGTGGCGGTGCGGCCGACGGCCCGGCTGGTGCTGGTCGGCGACCCCCGGCAGCTCGCCTCGGTCGAGGCGGGAGCCGTGCTCGGCGACATCGTCGGCCGAGCGGGGCCGGTGCTGCGCCTCCGCCCCCGCGCCCGCGCCGCCCTCGAGCAGGTGGTCGGCCGGCCCGTGGCCGCCGACGATCCCGGGCCCGAGGCGGCCGTGGCCGATGCCGTCGTCGTGCTGCGGCGGGTGCACCGCTACGGCCCGGGCATCGCGACTGTGGCCGAGGCGATCGAGGCCGGCGACCCGGCCGCCGTGGTCGACGCCCTCCGTGCCGGTGGCGCCGAAGGGGCCGGTGGAGGCGACGTGACCTGGATCGAGGCCGGCCCGACGCTGGACCCAACTCGGTCGCCCGAGCTGGCGGGCATCCGTAAGGTCGTCGTCGACACCGCCAGCGCCGTGGTCGCCGCCGCCCGCGCCGGTGACGGCGCCGCCGCCCTCGCCAGCCTGCGGGCCGCGCAGGTGCTCTGCGCCCACCGCCGCGGCCCGGCCGGGGCCTCCCGCTGGCGCGCCGAGATCGAGCGCTGGCTGCGGCTGGCCATCCCGGGCTACGGCGGCGGCCCGTGGTTCGCCGGGCGCCCCCTGCTCGTCACCGAGAACGACTACGGGCTCGGCGTGTTCAACGGCGACACCGGCGTCGTCGTCGACGTCGGCGAGGGCCGCCTGCGGGCCGTGTTCGACCGCAAGGGCGAGGTGCTCGCCGTGCGGCCCACCCGCCTCGCCTCGGTCGAGTCCCTCTACGCCATGACCATCCACAAGGCCCAGGGCTCGCAGTTCGACGCCGTCGTCGTCGTGCTCCCCGAGACGTCCTCGAGGGCGCTCACCCGAGAGCTCCTCTACACCGCGGTCACCCGGGCCCGCACCTCACTCACCCTGGTCGCGTCCGAGGCGGCCGTCACCGCCGCCGTGGCCCGTCCGATCGCCCGGGCCTCCGGCCTCGGCGAGGCCCTCTGGCCTCCCCCGTCCTCCTAGGGCGGGACACCGGCATCCCCTTCCACCGTCACACCGGCGCCTACCTTTCGAGCATGGCGCCGCTGCCGCTGCCTGCTTCGCTCTCCCCGTCGAAGGTGGCGTCGTTCACCGAGTGCGGCATGGCCTTCAAGTTCTCTGCCATCGACCGTCTGCCCGAGCCGCCCCTGCCGTGGACGGTGAAGGGCACGCTCGTGCACCTGGCCCTCGAGCGGCTGCACGCCGACGTGCCTGCCGGCGCCCGTACGCCCGACGTGGCGGCCAGGCTCGTGCGCCACGCGGTCGACGAGGTGCTCGGCTCCCCCGGGTGCGCCGGGCTCGATGTCGGCGACCTGGCGGCGTTCACCGCCGACGCCGAGCAGCTGGCCCGGAACGTGTTCCTGCTCGAGGACCCGAACCTGGTGCAGGCGGTCGGCATCGAGCTGAAGCTCGAGGCGCGCATCGGGGGCCTGGTGCTCCGCGGCGTCCTCGACCGACTCGACCTGCGGGCCGACGGCTCCCTCGTCGTCGTCGACTACAAGACGGGGCGGGCACCGGGGGTCGTCGACGAGCGGGCCCGGCTGGCCGGGGTCCACTTCTACGCCTTCCTGGTCGAGCAGACCTTTGGCGTCCTGCCGGCGCGGGTCGAGCTGCTGCACCTGCGCGAGCCGATGGTGCTGTCCTCCCGTCCGAACGACCGGTCCCAGGCCGGCCTCCAACGACGGACATCCGCCGTCTGGGCGGCCATCCAGCAGGCCTGCGACACCGACGGGTTCCGCCCCCGCCCGAGTGCCCTGTGCTCTGTGTGCGGCTATCGCGACGGCTGCCCGGCGTGGGCCGCCGCCCCGGCACCCGGCCTGGCCGCTGCGGGCCTGTAGCGTCCTGTGCCGTGCCCCGCCCGATCCGCCTCCCCGCTGCTCTCGAGGCCAAGGCCCGCAAGCTCGACCTGATGGCCGACGGCGCCTTCGAGCGACTGCGCGGCACCGTGGCCGTCGACCGCACGTTCTACGCGGCCTCGGCCCTCGGCGACCACGGGCTGATCTGGCACACGATCGGCGCCGTCAGGGCGCTGGGCGGCGACCGCCAGGTGGCCGAGGCCCTGCGGCTGTCCGCCGTCCTCGGCGTCGAGTCGGTGCTCGTCAATGTGGGCGTCAAGTCGATGTTCCGACGCACCAGGCCCGTCCACACTGCGGTGCGGCCTTTCGCGCTGCGCACGCCGCTCACGTCCAGCTTCCCGAGCGGCCACGCCACCTCGGCCTTCTGCGCCGCCGTGCTGCTCTCGAAGGCCGAGCCGAGGCTGCGACCGGTCTGGTACGCCACGGCCACCGTGGTGGCCGCCTCTCGCATCCACGTGCGCATCCACCACACCACTGACGTGGTCGTCGGCGCCGCCATCGGCTGGGCGTTCGGCCACCTCGCCGCCCGCCTGGTCCCGCTGCCCGAGGCGCACACGGACAGCTAGGCCCGCCGCTACGGTCGGCCCGTGGCCCTCGCCCCCTTCACCGTCACGTTCGACTACCGCTGCCCGTTCGCCCGCACGGCCCACGAGCACCTCGTCCTGGCCCTGCAGGGGGGCGCCGGCTTCGACGCGTCGTTCGCCCCGTTCAGCCTCGACCAGCCCCACGTCGAGCCGGGCGGGCTCGACGCCTGGGCCGACCCGGCCCGGATCCCGGCCCAGACCGGCACCCTGGTCGGCCTGGCCGTGCGCGACGCCCAGCCCGAGCACTTCCTCGCCGTCCACCTGGCCCTGT
>JBKJUI010000359.1:0-3905 GCA_046590775.1 Acidimicrobiales bacterium | reverse complement strand
ATGCTGGAGCTGGCCATCCTCGGGCTGCTCGTCGACGAGAACCTCCACGGCTACGAGCTGAAGCGGCGCCTCACCGAGGTGCTGGGCACCCTCTCCTCGGTGTCGTACGGGTCGCTGTACCCGGCGCTCGGCCGCCTCGAGAAGGCGACCGCCGTCACCGTGGTCACCACGCCGGCCGAGGTCGACGAGCTCCCGCCGGCCACCGGCTCGCTCGGGGCCGAGCTGGCCCTGTTCCGCCGTCGGGCCGCGGCCGGCGGCGCCGCCCGCAGCGGCCGTACCCGCAAGGTGTACGGCATCACCGAGCGGGGGCGGCAGGTGTTCTCCGAGCTGCTGACCGCCGACCCGGCCAGCCTCGACGACGACCGGGAGTTCACGCTCCGCCTGGCCTTCGCCCGCTTCGTGCCCCCCGAGGCGCGGGTCCGGCTGTTCGAGCGCCGACGGGCGATGCTCGTCGAGCGCCTCACCAAGACCCGCGGCCGGTCCGGCCGCGACGCATACGCCGCTGCGCTCCTCGAGCACGGGGCGGCCACCACCGAGCGGGACATCTCCTGGCTCGACGACCTCATCGCCCGCGAGCGGGCGCAGACCACAGAAGGACACGCACCATGAACAAGATCAAGGTCGCCATCGCCGGCGTCGGCAACTGCGCCAGCAGCCTGATCCAGGGCGTCGAGTACTACCGGGGGGCCGACCCGGCCGACACCGTCCCCGGCCTGATGCACGTGGTGCTCGGCGGCTACCACGTCTCCGACGTCGAGTTCGTCGCCGCCTTCGACGTCGACGCGGCCAAGGTCGGCCTCGACCTCAGCAAGGCCATCTTCAGCGGCCAGAACAACACGGTGCGCTTCGCCCAGGTGCCCGAGCTGGGCATCGCGGTGAAGCGCGGGCCGACCTTCGACGGGCTCGGCAAGTACTACCGCCAGACCATCGAGGAGTCGCCGGCCGACCCGGTCGACGTGGTGGCCGAGCTCAAGGCGACCAAGGCCGACGTGCTGGTGTCCTACCTGCCGGTCGGCTCGGAGGAGGCGCAGAAGTTCTACGCATCGTGCTGCCTCGAGGCCGGCGTCGGGTTCGTGAACGCCATCCCGGTGTTCATCGCCTCGGACCCCGAGTGGGCCCAGAAGTTCACCGACGCCAACGTGCCGACCGTGGGCGACGACATCAAGAGCCAGGTGGGCGCCACCATCGTCCACCGGATCCTGGCCCGCCTGTTCGAGGACCGGGGCATGGTGCTCGACCGCACCTACCAGCTGAACGTCGGCGGCAACATGGACTTCAAGAACATGCTCGAGCGCGAGCGCCTCGAGAGCAAGAAGATCTCGAAGACCCAGGCCGTCACCAGCCAGATCGACAACGGCATCGCCGCCGACGACGTCCACATCGGCCCGTCCGACCACGTGGCCTGGCTCGAGGACCGCAAGTGGGCGTACATCCGCCTCGAGGGCCGCAACTTCGGCGACGTCCCCCTCAACATCGAGCTGAAGCTCGAGGTGTGGGACTCGCCCAACTCGGCCGGCGTCATCATCGACGCCCTGCGCTGCTGCAAGCTGGCCATGGACCGCGGCATCGGCGGACCCCTCCTCGGCCCCAGCGCCTACTTCATGAAGTCGCCGCCCGTGCAGTACCGCGACGAGGACGCCCACCGGATGATCGAGGAGTTCTCCACGGGGGCGTAGCCGCCCCGAGGTCGATGTTCGTGGGTCCCATACGCCAGCTATACACCACCACGCCCTGACCTCCTCAGGGGCTGGGCGGCGGCGGCGCCGTCGTCGGAGGCGGCGTCGTTGGGGGGCTGGTCGGCGGTGTCGTCGTCGGAGGGGTCGTCGGCTTGGGGGTGGTCGGCGTCGGTGGTCGGCGGGTGGTCGGCGGCGGCGGCTTCGTCGTGGTCGGGGCCGGCGCACTGGCCCGCGTCGTGCGGGTCGTCCGCGTCGGCTCCCTGCCGGGATCGCTGGGGGGCGGCGTGGCGATGGGGCTGGGCGTGGTCGTGGGCTCGGTCACCGGTGTCTGGAGCAGCTGGGAGAGCGGGATCGTGCTCGTCGTCGGCTCGGCGGCCACCGTGGTGGAGGGCGTGGTCGTCAGCGGCCGGGTCGCCAGGCTCGGCTGGATGACGACGAAGGCGCCGATCCCGGCGCCGGCCAGGGCCACGAACCCGGCGGCGCCCAGGGCAACCCGGCTGACGAGCGGGAGGCCGGCCCACCGGTCGAGGGTGGAGTCCCAACCATCGCGGACGCGGGCCGACACCGGCCGCCGGACCTCCCGCCGCTCCAGGAGTGCGTCCCACCTCTGTCGCAGGTCCATCATCGATGCGCCCCCGAGACCATCCTCAGCGAGAGGCTAACGGTGACGCGCGCCGGGGCCGAGCCACAGAGGTCAGATCAAGGTCGAGCGCTCCGTCACCCGCGGGGTCGGCGAGAAGCCCGGCGACGAGACCGGCGTCGGCGCGACACCTCGTTCCACCGGGGCCACAGGGCGTCCCACCAGCGGGGCGGCCGCCGCCTGTCCCAGCGCGACCGGAGCCGCACCCGCCAGGGAGCGAGGTTGACGACCGGTGCGCCGTTCACGCCCACGCGGCGGCTGCTCGACGACCGCCGGCCGGGCGGGGACGGAGGACCGCGTCGAGGGGAAGCCACCTGTGATCACGGTAGTTTCCACCGCCCACCGCGCTGGCCATCCCCCCGACCACAGAGGGTGGCGCCCGGCGGGGGCTCTCGCCGTCCTCAGTGGCGCAAACCGCCACGATCCGCCACGATGCAGCCGTGAACGACCTGGGCACAGCCGTCATCGTCGGCCAGGGGTACGTGGGGTTGCCAGTGGCCATGCGGGCGGCCGAGGTCGGGTGGGCTGTCGTCGGCTACGACGTGCTGGCCGACAAGGTCGACGACCTGAACGCCGGCCGGTCGCCGATCGAGGACGTGAGCGACGGCCGACTGGCGGCCAACCTGGCCTCCGGCCGCTACCGGGCCACCTGTGACCCGACCGAGCTGGCCGGCTTCGACGTCGCCGTCATCAGCGTGCCCACGCCCCTGTCCGAGGGCGTCCCCGACCTCGGCTACATCGAGGACGCCTGCCGAACGCTCGCCCCCGGCCTCGTCACCGGCGCCACCGTGGTGCTCGAGTCCACCACCTACCCGGGCACCACCGAGGAGGTGGCCGGGCCACTGCTGGAGGAAGGCTCGGGCCTGGTGGCTGGCCAGACGTTCCACCTCGGCTACAGCCCCGAGCGGATCGACCCCGGCAACCCGGTGTGGCGGTTCGAGAACACCCCCAAGGTCGTCTCCGGGCTCACGCCCGCCTGCCTGGCCAAGGTCCAGCACTTCTACGACACGCTGGTCGACAAGACCGTCTCGGTGTCGAGTCCGAAGGAGGCCGAGCTCACCAAGCTGCTGGAGAACACCTTCCGGCACGTGAACATCGCCTTGGTCAACGAGCTGGCCATGTTCGCTCGCGACCTCGGCATCGACGTGTGGGAGGCCATCGACGCCGCCTCGACCAAGCCGTTCGGGTACCTCCGCTTCACCCCGGGCCCGGGCGTCGGGGGCCACTGCCTTCCCATCGACCCGTCCTACCTGTCGTGGCGGGTGAAGCAGCGCCTCGGCTTCAGCTTCCGCTTCGTCGAGCTGGCCAACGACGTCAACGACCACATGCCCGACTACGTGGTGCGCCGGCTCACCACCGCCTTCAACGACCGGGGCCAGTCGGTGCGGGGCCGGCGGATCCTCCTGCTCGGCATGGCCTACAAGAGGAACACCGGCGACGCCCGCGAGTCGCCCAGCCGCCAGGTGGCCGAGCGGCTTCTCGGCCTCGGCGCCCTGGTACGCGTGGCCGACCCCCATGTCCGCCGCGACCACATCATCGGTCAGGTCGAGCGGGTCGAGCTCACCGCCGACGAGCTGGCTGCCGCCGAT
>JBKJUI010000333.1:0-4544 GCA_046590775.1 Acidimicrobiales bacterium | reverse complement strand
GAGGTCGGCCAGCCGTGCCCGGTGTGCCGGCAGGCGGTGCCGGCGGTGCCCACGGCGGAGGCGCCCGAGGACTTCAGCGCGGCGCGCCGGGCGGTCGACGAGGCGAAGGCCACCCTGGTCCGGACCGAGCAGGCCGCCGCAGTGGAGGACCGGGCTGCGGCCGCAGCCGAGGCCACGCTCACGGCCCACGACCGCCGGCTGACCGAGGCCCGTGCCGCCACCGCCGGCGCCGACCGTGAGCGGGCCGAGGCTGTCCTCGCCGCCGCCGAGGTGGCCGAGCAGGCCAGAGCGGCGGCGGCGGCGGCCGACGCCGAGGCCCGCCGGCGGATGGGTGCCGCCCGGGCCACCTTCGAGCGGACCCGTGAAGCGGTCGACCTCGGCTGGCGCGCCTTCGACCTGGCCCGCGACACCCTCGCCGGCCTGCAGCCGCCGGCTCCGGCCCGGGCCGACCTGGCCGCAGACTGGACGCTCCTCGCCGCCTGGGCCGCGGCCCAGGTCCCGGCCGAGCGCCAGGCCGCCGAGCGGGCCCGCCGAGGAGCGGCCGACGCCGACCGGGTGGCCGCCGAGCGCCACAAGGTCCTGGCCGGCCTGCTGGCCGAGCAGAACGTCCCGCTCGGGGCCGGCCAGGGGTCGGGAGCGGCAGTGGCCGTGGCCCGGGGCCGGGCCGAGGCTGACGCCTCCCGCCTGGCCGACGATCTCGAGCAGGCCACCACCCTGCGGCGAAAGCTCGGCACCGCCCAGGCCCGAGCCGCCACCGCCCGGCTCCTGGCCCTCCACCTCGACGCCGGGCACTTCGAGAAGTGGCTGTTGCGGGAGGCCCTGGACGAGCTGGTCGAGGGCGCCACCACCATGCTCCGCCAGCTGTCCGACGGGGCCTACTCGCTCACCTGCGACGACAAGCTCGACTTCGGCGTCATCGACCACGCCAACGCCGACGAGCGCCGATCCGTGCGCACCCTCTCCGGCGGCGAGACGTTCCTGGCCTCGCTCAGCCTGGCCCTCGCCCTGGCCGACCGCATCGCCGCCCTCGCCCCCGGGCAGGTGGCGCTCGAGTCGCTGTTCCTCGACGAGGGCTTCGGCACCCTCGACGCCGACACGCTCGACACGGTGGCCAGCGCCATCGAGCAGCTGGGCGCCGAGGGCCGGATGGTCGGCCTCATCACCCACGTGCGCGAGCTGGCCGAGCGGGTGCCCACCCGCTTCGAGGTGGCCAAGGGACCGGGCGGCGCCAGCATCGAGCGCGTCGGCTCATGAGCCGCAGGCACGGCCTCGGGTGACGGTCGCCGACCAGCAGGCGATGCGGTGGTCGGTCGACGCCTGGGACCCGGGGTACGGGACCTCGGTCGACGTCGACGACGCCGGTGGCCTGGCCGAGACCGACGACCCGGTCAACGTCGACGTCGAGGTGGCCGGGGCCGACTGGGCGCCACGGGATCCGGATCCCGACGCCGAGCACCCCACCTCTGTCCTGTTCTGCGACGGGACGCTGCGCACCGACGCCCGCATCTGGATCACCGAAGCCGACGGACGGGTGCGACCGGGGCTGGCCGCATCGGTGGCGGCCGGCGCCGTCCGGTGCGCCCAGCGCCACGCCGCCGTGGCCGGGGTGACGGTGGGCCGGGTGCTCGTGTCGGCCAGCGGCGACGCTGCGCCTCTCCCGACCCCATGGGGCGACTACGAGCCCGTCGCCGCCAGCGGCGACCTCGACGCAGCCCTGGTCGCCGCCGTCCTGCAGGCCATGGGCCGCCTCGAGGTGCAGGTGGCGTCGGCCCACGCCGCCACCGCCGACCTCGTCGTGATCGACGGGCGTCTTCGGGCTCCCGGCCACCCGCCGGGGACGGTCGGCTACATCAAGGCCCATGCCGCCCGGTACCTCGAGGATCGCCAGCACGGCGTGGTCGCCGCCCTCCGGCCCGGTCAGCGCACGCCGGTCTTCTGCCTCCAGCAGGTGCGCAGCACCACCTTCAGCTGGTACCTGCGCCTGCCGGGCGGCTTCGGCCACCCCTGGGCCGGCGTGGTGCGCTGCGAGGTCTCGCACGACGTGGCGCCGGCGCGAGCGGTGGCGCTGGCCGACCGAACCTGCCTGACCCTGCCCGCACACGCCAGCCAGCGCCACAAGGACAGCCGGGCCCCGCAGAACCTCGTGCCGGTCGGTGCCCTCGAGCGAAGGCTGCGCCACGTCCTCGGCGACGCCCGCGTGCTGGAGCGGCACCTCCGGCGGATGGCCTCACCGCCGTGACGGCCCCGCTGGCCGTGCTGCGCGACGGCACCGAGGTGGCGGCGTGGGTGTTCAAGGCCAACCCCGGTGTGTGGGACGTCGAGTCCCACCTGGCCCGCCACGGGTCGGTCGGGCGCTGGACCGTGGCCCCCGGCTATCGGGGCGACCTCCTGGCCGCCGGCCACCCGGCCGTGCTGTGGCTCACGGGCCGCCGGGCCGGGGTGATCGCCGGCGGCACCGTCACCGGCCCGGCCTACGAGGAGCTCGACGAGGAGGAGCAGCGAGTCCGTCGCTGGGCGCCGGTGCACCTCGTCGCCGTCGACCCCGTCCGCAAGCCGACCCTGCTCGCCGATCCCCGCTTCCGCCGCCCCGAGATGGTGCGCTCCGCCCGCCTCGGGAGCCCGCTGGCCCTCACCCGAGCCGAGCTCGACGCCGTCGAGGACCTGAGCCTCCGCTTCCGCCAGTGAGCTCGTGCTCAGCGGGGCGTGGAGAACTCGAAGCGGAGGTCGGCTGCCTCGGCGATGACCAGGTTCACCTGGCGGTCGGTCTCGGCTGCCGGGCGCAGGAAGTAGCTGCTCTTGTTCCGGAAGAGCAGCTTCAGCCCCGTGTACCGGAACCGGTAAGCGCCCTGCTCACCGGCCAGCTCGTCCTCGGTGACCGGGAGGTAGAGGCGCTTGGCGCTGTAGATCGTGACGTCGGGCAGCCTGAACAGGTTCTTGTCGATGAGGACGGCGGCGTCGGCACCTTTGTTCTCGGCGTAGTTCGACACGCTCCAGAACAGGGTGAGCAGCAGGAGCAAGACCACGAGGGCCGAGAGCCCCAGCTGCACCGCCCGCAGCTCGGGCGTCAGCCGGCGCCGCTTGCCGCTGCCGCGGAAGCGCTGGCTCAGGTAGAGGGCGTACCCGCCGCACACGATGCTGCCCGTGAGGCAGAGGGGGAAGCCGATCGACACGAGCCGGACCGGGCGTTCGATGCCGGCCCCGACCAGGCCCAGGACGGCGAGGACGACCCCGACGACGCCGAGGCCGGCTCCGAGCCGGCGCACCTGCCGTCGCCGCTGCTCGCGCTGGGGGAGCTCAGAAGGGCGGGCGCCTCCGCTGGCGTGCAGGAGGATGGCGCCGTGGAGGACCAGGCCGCCGATGGCCAGCAGCAGGCCCACCAGCAGCGGCCAGAACATCGGCTTCAGGCTCAGCAGCACGTACTCCTGACTGGAGTAGCCGAGGAGGCTGAGGTCGAATCCCATCGCCGTCGACTGGCGGTTCGCCCGGGCCCAGCCGAAGTAGAAGAGCAGGCCGGTGACGAGCGAGGTGGGAGCCACGAGGGTGGCGATGCCCCGCAGCGTCGTGCGGACGCTCCGGGCCGGGTCGATGACGTCGTCGGGCGGTGAACCACCCCCCTCGTCAGCGGTGGCCACCGGCGCAGTCTGGCAGCGCCGGGTTCACGCCGTCGTGGTCGTCGGGCGGCCGGTGGTGGTCGGCCGGGACGAGGTGGTGGTGCCCTGCTCGTCGGTCGTCGTCGTGGTCTCGGGGCAGGGCGACTTGCCGGTGCCCTTCACGAAGACCGGCGTGAAGCCCGGGTCGCGCCTTCGGGCCTTCATCTGCTCGGTGAGCCACTTCAGCACCGCCGCCTTACACGGCAGACACTCCTGGGAGTCGGCGCAGGCGCCCCCGAAGGCCGGCTTCGCCGCCGTCAGCTTGTCGAAGTCCCGCTTGGCCTCGTCCCACCGCCCCAGGCAGGTCAGGGCCGCCGACCGGTACAGGTGGAAGGCGTCCTCGTCGGTGACGGCGATCCGTCCGTCGACCTGCCACTCCTCGTCGATGGCCTCAAGCAGCTCCTGGCAGCGGCCCTCCCCCAGCAGCCGGTACGCAGGCGTGCCCGGTGGGAACATCGGGCCGTCGGGCGTCCCGCTCGGTCGCTCCACCTTGAGCGGCTTCCTGGCCGTGGTGCCGGTGCCGCCGACGGTGGTGTCGCCGGTGCTGCCCGGAGTGGTCTCGGTCGAGGCGGTGGAGCTCTCCGTGGAGGTCGTACCTCCCGCTACCTCGCCGCCGCCTCCGCACCCGGTCACCGCCAGCAGGAGGGCTACGGCACAGCCGACCACGACGTGGCGTCGTCCGGTGCGATCCGTTGGTGCGCCAGGAGCCGAGCGCAGCATGGTTATCCCTTCCACGACTAGGGCCCAGCGCTAGGCACTGGTGTAGCACCTTCCGGGCCCCGGAACGCGGAACGCGGCGGGATGATAGATGACTTCGGGGTCAGCGGGCTGCCGATCCAACCTCTACGGCAGTAGGGGTCAGCCGGACTGGAGAAAACGAGGTTCGACGTGAAC
>JBKJUI010000172.1:0-3752 GCA_046590775.1 Acidimicrobiales bacterium | reverse complement strand
GGCCAGCAGGTTCGGCGAGTTGTTGGCCATGCCGCCGCCCTGATCCATGGCTGTCACCGGGAACTCAGGCCGAACCTGAGGAGCCCTCCGGGAACCGAGGCGGGGTACTCCCGCCAGCAGCGACACGCCGACGACGATCAGGACCGCAGCCGCGACGACGAAGCCCCGACGCGCCGCCACCGCCCTCATGCGAGGCGATCCTCGCACTGGGCGGCGGCGGGCGACAAGTCGTGCAGTTGCTGCTAGATGATCGAGATGGCGGCGATGTTGACGTGGGGCGCGCCGGGGTTGCCGCTGCCGAGCTCACGGACGCTGATGCCGGCGGCGTTGTTGGGTCCAGTCTTGGTGACGTCGCCACCCGGGATGTCGAACACCTTCGAGCCGGTGCCGGCGGAGACGACCATCGTCCCCATCAGCACGGCGCGGTCACCGACGCCGTCGGTGAAGAAGCAGCTGCCGCGGTCGGGCTTGTTGACGCTGAGGTCCCAGACCCCACCGGTCTTCTTGAAGACGGTGCCGTTGCAGAACATCACCTCGTAGGTGGCGTCGCCAAAGGCGTTCGGGACCACGGTGGGCACCCCGCCGATGTTGACGGTCCGGGTCGGGCAGGCGCTGCTCGCCGCCGAGCCCAGGGTGACGGTGACATCAGGCCGAGCACTAGGGCTGAAGCCGGTCGGCGCCGGCACGGCTGCTCCGACGGTGGGCGGGGTGCAGAAGACGTTGGTCCCGGGGTGGTTGCCGTTGGCGACGGACCTGGACGTTCCGACGCTTCCCTGGACGGTGATCTGGCCCACGACGGCGACGCAGGCAAATGCAGCACTCGCACCAGCCATGACGGCGCCGCTGGCGAGGACCCCACCGATGGCCAACTTCTTCCCTCTACGCATCTGCATCTGTTGGTTCTCCCTGTTCGCGCCGCCTGCCGGGGCATCTCCGCAGCAGTTTCCGACGAAGGTGTCACATTGCCGCAGCAAAAACAAGATCTCTCACGCAACTTCTTCGGCGGGATCCGATGAGAGACGGGCAAAATCTCGCTGTCCGTGGTGAAACGAACGCTTCAGGAGCAGTCGCGAACCGAAGAGGGCCGTCGGAAGTCACTCCACGTGCAGGAGCGCACCCGAGCGGCCGCTCAGCTGCCCTGCTCGGCCAGCGGAAAGGCGGGGGAGTCGGCGATCAGCCGGCGAGCCGTCTCGCTCTGCGGATCCGTCGTGAGCGTGGCCGACGAGCCCTCCTCGACCACCCGGCCATGGTCGAGGACCACGATGCGGTCGGTGACCTTGCGGACCACGGCGAGGTCGTGGGAGATGATCACCAGGCCGAGGCCCATCTCGATCTGGCGCTCGCGCAGGACCACGAGCATCCGGGCCTGCTCCGAGGCATCGAGCATGGCCGTCGGCTCGTCGGCCACCAGCAGCTTCGGCTCGGCGACGAGGGCTCGGGCCAGGGCGATCCGCTGCAGCTGCCCGCCCGACAGCTCGTGGGTGCGGGCCTGAAGGAAGGTGCCGCTCGAGGGCAGGCCCACGCTGTCGAGGGCACTGGCCACCTTGGTGCGGCGCTCGGCGGCGTCGCCCGACCTGGCCACGTCGAGCGGCTCCTGGACCAGCGCCTCGACGGTCAGGCGGGGCGAGAGGGCGTCGGTCGGGTCCTGCATGACCAGCTGGACCCGGCGGCGACGCTGCCGGTCGTCGCCCCTCCAGGACGAGGGCATGGCCTCACCCTCGAGCACGACCTGGCCCGAGTCGGCCGCCATGTGGCCGGAGATGATGCGGGCCAGCGTTGACTTCCCGCTGCCGGACGGGCCGACGATCCCGACCGACTCGCCCTCCCTCACCCGAAACGAGATGCCGGCCACCGCAGGCACCGCTTCGGCGCCGCGCCCGAAGGTCTTGGTCACGTCGGAGGCGGTCAGCAGCGTCTTCAGCCCCCCGAAGTGGCAGAGCACGAGGCGCTCCTGTGACGGGGCGAGCGGTGGGCGGGTGTCGACGCACACCGACTCGGCCTGCGTGCAACGGGGGTGGTAGGGGCAGCCCGACGGGACGGCCCGGGGGTCCGGGGGCCGCCCCCGTATCGGCCGCAGGTCCTTGGTCGTCGTCATCACCGGGTAGGCGTTGACCAGGGCCCAGCTGTAGGGGTGGGCCGGTCCGGCGATGACCCTGCCCGTGTCGCCGACCTCCATGGCCTCGCCGGCGTACAGCACCATGGTCCGGGTGGCCAGGCGCGCCGCGTCGGGAAGGTCGTGGGAGATGACGACGAGGGCGAACCCCCTGGTCTCGGCCAGCTGGACGACGCGGCCGACCAGGTCGTGCCGGGTGACCGGGTCGAGGCCGGCCGTCGGCTCGTCGAGCACGACGAGCGCCGGATCGAGCGTGAGGACCATGGCGAGCATGGCCCGCCGACGCTCCCCCCCGGACAGTTCGTGCGGGTAGCGGTCGAGCAGCGCCGGGTCGAGCAGCACCTCACCGGCCAGCTCGGCCGAGCGTCGGCGGGCCTCGCTGTGGCTCAGGCCGAGGCGGTCCCGCAGCGGCTCGGCCACCTGGTCGCCCACGGTGACCACCGGGTTGAACGGCGACCCCTGGAGGGCGAGGGCGACCGTGGCCCACCGCGCCGCCCGCAGCTCGTCGGCCGAGGCGCCGAGTAGCTCGGTGCCGTCGACCCGGACGCTCCCGCTGGCCTGGGGCGGCTGGATGAGCCCCGAGAGGCAGAGGGCCAGGGTCGACTTGCCCGACCCGCTCTCGCCGACCACGGCCAG
The DNA here is from genome assembly GCA_046590775.1 of Acidimicrobiales bacterium. GTDB lineage: Bacteria > Actinomycetota > Acidimicrobiia > Acidimicrobiales > JAUJNH01 > JAUJNH01. The sequence continues at coordinate 1,003 of JBKJUI010000172.1, read as the reverse complement.
GCTCTCGCCCCGCTGGAGCGAGAAGCTGACGCCGCGAAGGGCCTCGACATCGCCGAACCGCACGGCGAGGTCGGTCACCTCGAGCAGGGCGCCATCGGCGGGCCCGGTGTCGTCGGCGAGCCGGACCTCGTCCACCGCTCCGTTCGTCTGCTCCGCCGGCTCGGCCGGCCCCGCGGCGTCAGCCGTGCGCCTCCGCCACGCCCTCACGCCCCGCCGTCTTCCACGCGCACAGCCGCACCCTAGGCAGGGTCTTCTGTGCTCCGGGCGACAACGTCGCGGCTCCGTCCGGTACAAACGGGCTGTGGCCGGCATCGAGACCTCCCTGCCAGCGCTCCTGGACAAGGCGTGTCGCGTCGTCGTCGGTCGCCCCTTCGCCGACCTGTCGTTCCGGCCGGCGCTCGAGCTGCTGGTGCGGTCATGCGACGAGACGGCGGCGCTGAACGCCCGAGGTCGCCGGGTGCTGGACAGCATCGTCGTCCGCCACCTGGCCAACCGCCTGATGGTCGAGGCCGAGGTGGAGGCGCGACCGGACGTGGCGGCCAGCCCGGTCGGCCCGGCTCTGGTGGTGACCGGCCTCCCCCGGACCGGGACGACGCTCCTTCACAACCTCCTGGCCCTCGACCCGGGCTCCCGCACCCTTCGGCTGTGGGAGGCCCTCCGCCCGGTCCCGCCGGGGTCGGCCTTCGGCGTTCCCGAGGCGGAGATGGTCCGGCAGGCGAGGGTCTGGCTCGAGCGCCTGTACGACATCGTGCCCGACTTCCGCGCCATCCACGCCGCCACCCCCGAGGGCCCGGAGGAGTGCGACGCCCTCCTGCAGAACGATTTCGCCAGCCAGCACTTCGACGACATGTTCGACGCCCGGGCCTACTCCGCGTGGCTGGCCACCGCCCGGCTGCAGCAGGAGTACTCGGGGTACGCCCTCCAGCTCAACGTGCTCCGCCAGCCGCAGGACGGAGCCAGGCCGTGGGTGCTGAAGTCGCCGAGCCACCTGGGTCACCTGGAT
>JBKJUI010000024.1:0-5483 GCA_046590775.1 Acidimicrobiales bacterium | reverse complement strand
TCTCGCCGCTGGCCTCGAACCCGGCGTGGCGGGACCCGTCGAAGGACGACTCGACGCCGCCGAGCTCGACGGTGAGCGTGAGGGGCCCGGTGACGTCTCCGATGGTCAGATCGCCGTCGACCGTCCAGGTGGAGCCCGCGCCCCGCACCCGGGTCGACCGGAACGACATCGTGGGCCGACGCTCGACATCGAGGAGCTCGGCGCTGCGCACGTGGCCGTCGCGATCGGCGTTGGCGGTGTCGATCGATGCCGTGGCGATGGTGGCGGTGACGCTGGACTCCGCCGTGGTCGCTCCGACCACCAGCTCGGCGGTGACGTCGTTGAAGCGGCCCCGGACCTTGGCCACGCCGAGGTGGCGGATGGCGAAGGTGACCGAGGTGTGGTTGGTGTCGAGGGCCCAGCTGCCCTGGGCGAGCGGGGGGGCGGGTGCTGTTGTCGTGGTCATGGACTGAGCGTGCACCCCGGGAGCGATCCCAGGGAGACCGGGTCGAGGCTGGCCCCGAGAGGGCCACGACGGGCGATACTCGGTCTTGACACACTGGGGGCATGGTCGATGGAGAGCTCGGGTCGTTTCTGCGCAGCCGGCGGGAGGCCGTCACCCCGGCCGAGGTCGGCCTTCCGGAGCGGTCGCGCCGCCGGACGCCGGGCCTGCGGCGGGCCGAGCTGGCCACGTTGGCCGGGGTCAGCGTCGACTACCTGATCCGGCTGGAGCAGGGCCGGGACAGCCATCCCTCGGCCCAGGTCCTGGCCGCGCTGGCCGACGCCCTGCGTCTCAGCGAGGACGATCTCGGGTACCTCCGCCGTCTGGCGGCGGTGAGCAACGGCAGTGAGCTGTGCCCCCAGGCCAGGGCGGCCGCCCGGACCGTGCGCCCCACCGTACAAGCCCTCCTCGACGGGCTCGAGCCCTCGCCGGCCTTCGTCCTCAACCACCTGGGGGATCTGCTGGCCTGGACCAACGGCTACGACCGGTTGGCTCGCCCTCTCGGCATCCTCGACGGGGACGAGCCGAACCTGCTGTTGTTCACCTTCGCCGACGAGCGGGCTCGCGCCGCCTACCCCGACTGGGACGATGTCGCCGACGAGCAGGTCGCCACCCTCTACGCCGACCACTACGGCGACCCCGAGGCGGTCGCCTTCGCCGATCGAGTGACGCAGGCCGCCGGCACCGCCTTCACCGACCGCTGGGAGCGCGCCTATGTGGCGTGGAAGCGCACCGGGGTCAAGGTCATGGCCCATCCCGAGGTCGGTCAGCTCCGCCTGGCCTTCGAGACGCTGGAGCTCTCCGATGCCGACCGTCAGCGGCTCGTCGTCTACCTGCCGGCCGACACGGCCACATCGGTGGGCCTCGACCGGCTCGCCGGCCGTCAGCCCGGAGCTCTGCGATCGGTGAGCGCCGGCTGATGAGGCCGACGACCTTGTCGGAACGCGCCGCTCAGGGCTGCTTGGGGACGCCCTCGGCGGCGGGGGCGCCCTCCGGCATCTGCTCGGAGACCGATCCGGTGCCGACCTGCCCGGCGGTGGAGGAACCGGAGGACAGGCCCAGCTGGCTCCGCAGCTCGTCGAGGCGGCTCTGCGCCTCCATGTCGGCGCTGGCCTGCTCGACTTCGAGCATCCGCGTCTCGACCGAGTCGCCCTGGAGCTCGGCCGAACCGAGGGCCTTGGCGTAGCGGGTCTCGATCTTCTGGCGCACCTCGTCGAGGGTGGGCACGTCCTGACCGACCGACGCGCTGAGGCTGGTCATCGCCGTGTTCATCTGCTCCTGCATCTTCGCCTGGTCGAGCTGCGACAGGAGCTTCTGACGCTCGCTCAACTTCTTCTGCAGGGCGGCGGAGTTGGACTGGACGGCACGCTTGGCGTTGTTGGCGTTCTCGCTGGTCTGCAGGTGCATCTGCTTGAGGCCCTCGACCTCGCGCTCCACCTGGATCAGCTTGTTGGCCAGGATCTCAGCCGTCTTCTCCAGCTCGCCGGCCCGCTGGGTGTCGCCTTTCTTGCTGGCGTCGTCGGCCATGAGCAGGGCCTGGCGGGCCCGGCCCGTGGTCGTCTCGAGCTCCTCCATCGACCGGTTCAGCCGCATCTCGGTCTGCTTCTGGTTGGCGATGACGTTCGCCGCCTGCTCGGTGAGGCGCCGGTGCTGGTCCTGGGCCTCGATGATCGCCTGCTCGAGCTGGATCTTCGGATCGGCCGCCTCGTTGAACTTGCCGGTGAACATCGCGGTCATGTACTTGCCCATGCGGCGGAAGAGCTTGATCATGGCTGCTCCAAGGTAGAGGACGTCGCCGCGTCGGGTGACGGGGCGGCGGTCAGGGTGTCAGTCTCGTCGAGCGCCAGCCGCAGTGCTTCGAGCTCGTCGACGATGCCATCGACCTGGCCCCGGATGTCGCCGGCCGACCGGTCGGCCGGCGGTCGCAGCGACATCTCGACCACAGACGCCACCGACTCATCGAGCTGGGCGTTCAGGACGCGCAGGCGGTCGCGGGCCTCGAAGGCGGCGGTCTCGACCCGCTGCCCGGCGGCGAGCTGGCGCTGCACGGCGTTGATGGCCCGGTCGATGGAGCCGAGGTCCATGCCCTGCCCGGCACGCAGGGCCCGATCGCCCCGAAGCCGGTCGAGCTCGTTGCTGGCCTGGCTCAGCTCCAGGTCCTTGCGGGCCTGGTCGAGGGCGACGCCACGGTTGGCGATCTCCCAGCACTCGCGGACGGCCTCGGTCACGCGCTGGCCGACCTCGGCAAGCTCGGTGCGCAGGGGCCCGGGTGGGAGGGTGAGCACCTGGTCGTCGAAGCGCTTTGCCGCCCGTGCCGCGTCGAGCACGAACTTGCGCCAAGGGTCGGGAAGCTTGCCCGGGTTGATGGTGGCGCGCCGCCCCTTCCGGGGGACGGCCAGCGCCACCTTCACCCCCCACCCGACGAGGGCGGCCACGGGGGCCAGCGGCCACAGCCCGGCCAGGATGACGGCCGAGGCGGCGCCGCCTCCGATGAGGATGGCCGAGGGGCTGAACATGGCGCGGGCCACTGCGGGTGTCCGCATGTTCTCGGGCAGCCGCTCGATCGCCATCGGACCGCTAGAAGTTGGAGATCACGTTCGTGAAGACCTTGTCGATCACCTTCGGGTCGGACGAGTCGTAGAAGGTCGCGGCGGTGGCCTCGGCCATGCGACGGAGCGCCGATGGGTCGGCGTCCTTGCCGAAGGCGATGGTGAACAGCCGCACGGACTGGTCACTGCCCCCCTCACCCGTGGTGAGCTTGGCCAGGGTGCCCTGGAGGTCGTCGTTCCGGGGGTCCTCGTTCTTGCCGTCGGTGAGGAGCACGACGGCGTTGATCAGGTCGGGCTTGTACTGCTTCTTGATCAGGTCCACGCTGGCGACCGAGGTCGTGTACAGCGGCGTGCCCCTCGTTGGGACCAGGGTCCGGATCTTGGCGGTGATCTGCTCGCGGGTCCCGGCGATGGGCCCGATCGCCACGAGGTCGAGGTAGTCGGTGGGCTCCTTCGGGCTCACGCCGGTGGAGAAGATGCGGAGTCCGACCAGGTCGTTGGGCCCGAACTGCGTGAGGGCGTTGATCGCCGCCGCCTTGGCCAGGTCGAGCTTGGTCTGGCCGTCTCCACCCGGCTCGGCCATCGAGCCCGAGACGTCGAGCACCAGCAGCACCTGGGCGCCCTTGCGCTGCTCGCCCCACTTGGTGATGATCGAGGCGAGCACCGCCGGGTCGGGCACGCCCAGGGTGGTGCGCGGCTGGGCCGGGTCGACGCCGTTGGCGGTGGTGATGGGGTCGCCCAGCGGGACCGCAGGGTTGGCCGGCCGGAAGCCGGCGGCGAGCGCCAGCTTCTGGTTGTCCGGCTCCTGGACGAACCTGGAGAAGGCCTGGGCCCCGGCCCGCTGCTTGGGCGTGACCCACGGGGCATCGAGGACGTACAGCGGGTTGTCCGAGAACAGCGTGCCGTCCTTCGGGTACACCGCGACGAGGGGCACCCGGGGCGGACGGGGCTTCTCGCCCTGCTCCAGCACGCCGTCGGGGTTGCCGCGGTTGTAGTCGATGATCGACTTCTCCTCGACGGCCACCGCTGACACGTAGGTGAGCGACGTGCCCCGCTGGTCGGCCCGGTACAGGTTGTTGAGGAAGGAGAGCGTGGTGTCCCCGTAGTGGACGACCGCCGCCTCGATCTTGCGGTTGAACTCGGTGACGTCGGGGCGGGCCACGTCCTCGCTGGTGAGGCCCTGGGTCTTCTTCACGGCCGTGTAGTACTGCGCTGTCGTGGCGTTGAGCCCGCTGGTCGAGAAGTTCGGGTTCGTCTTGCCGAGCTTGAACGGGCCCCACTCGGGGTGGCCCTTGCCGCCCCAGCCAGCCTGGTCCTGGGACAGCGCGATGAGGTCGTCGAAGCCGATCGGCTTCGACGGGTGGCCGAGCGCCTCGGCCATCGGCTTCGGCATCCCGATGACGAGCGGGGTCAGCATCAGCGACTGCGAGTCGCGGGGAGCCATCGGCGGCTGGCCCTTGTCGGCCAGGCGCTGGTTGGCCACCGCACCCCAGACCGCCCCCGCCGGTGACCAGACCGTGGGCTTGGGCCCGAAGGAATCCTCGTCGGCCCAGCCGGCGGCCAGGGCGGCGGCGCCCTCGCCCGAGGACAGGCGGCGCACCTTGACGAACGCGCAGCTGCCCTCTGCGGCCTGCTTGGCCGCCTTGGTCTTGTTGAACTCGGCCGCCTGGCCGGTGATGAGGTCGAGCTTCTCAGGGCTGACGGTCACCTGGACCGTGGTGCAGCCCTTGGGGGCATCGCCGTCCTCCTGGCCTCCGCCGCCACCTCCGGGGACGCAGCCGACGCCCACCACGGCCACGACGAGGGCCAGCAGCGCCAGGCGGTTCCGCACATGGCGCAGGTTAGGGCCAGCCTGCGGCATCGCCGGGGCGCGAGAGACGGGGGCCGAGGGATGACGCGGCCCCCGCTGGCTGTTCCCTGTGGCGTGGCCAGCTGGAACCGGATCGGGATCCTGCTCCCCGGCGCCCGGACCAGGCGTCGCCAGATCGCCGCCCACGCCGAGAGCTGGCGGCTGGCCAACGACGAGGCGAAGGGGGCGGCGGGGCCCCTGTGGGCCGTCCTCGGGGACTCCACCGCGCAGGCCATCGGGGCCACCGCCTTGGATCGGGGCTACGTCGGCGTTGTCCGGGCCTGGCTGGAGGAGCGGGACGGCGTGGGGTGGCGGGTGGTGAACCTGTCGAGGAGCGGAGCCCGTGCCGTCGACGTCCTCGCCGAGCAGCTTCCGGCGGTGGCCGGCCTCGCTCCTGACCTCGTGTCGTGCGCGGTCGGTGCCAACGACCTGCTGCGACGGTCCGGCGGCCTGCCGGCCGTGCTGGCCGAGATCGCCGCCGCCCTGCCTCCGGGGGCGCTGCTGGCCAACTTGCCCCGGGGACTGCGTGAGGCGCAGGCCAGCGGCGTGAACGACGTCATCGCCGGCCTGGCCGAGGGTCACCACCTCAGGCTGGTCGACCTCT
>JBKJUI010000492.1:0-3114 GCA_046590775.1 Acidimicrobiales bacterium | reverse complement strand
CCCACCGGGTGCCGTCCGGGCCGACCGACTCGACGTAGGCCACGGCGGTGGCGTCGGCGCCGGCGCTGACGGCATGCTCGTGGTAGTCGACCACGTCGAGCTCCACGCCGATGCCGGCGCGGACGGCGTGCACCAGCGCGTCGATCGGCCCATTCCCCTCGCCGCTGACCGTGCGGTGCTCCCCGTCGACGAGCAGCTGTGCGGTGATGCGGGTCCTCTCGTCGGCCACGGCCAGCTCGTGGGAGAGGAGCCGGATCGCCGGATCGTTCGGGAGGTACTGGGCCTCGAAGGCGTTCCACATGGCGGCCGGGCTGATCTCGGTGCCGCTGTCCTCGGTGATGTGCTGGATGGTGGAGGAGAACTCGATCTGGAGCCTGCGGGGCAGGTCGAACCCGTGCTCGGCCTTCATCACGTAGGCAACGCCACCCTTGCCGCTCTGGCTGTTGACGCGGATCACGGCCTCGTAGCTGCGGCCCACGTGCTTCGGGTCGATGGGCAGGTAGGGCACCTCCCACACCTCGTAGCCGTCAGGGCCGGCCCCGGCCTCGAGGGCGGAGAACCCCTTCTTGATGGCGTCCTGGTGCGAGCCCGAGAACGAGGTGTAGACGAGATCGCCGGCGTAGGGGTGGCGGGGGTGCACCGGCAGGCGGTTGCAGTGCTCAGCGGCGCGACGGAGGGCGTCGATGTCGCTGATGTCGAGCTCGGGATCGATGCCGACGGCGAACAGGTTCATGGCCAGCGTGACGAGATCGACGTTGCCCGTCCGCTCGCCGTTGCCGAACAGCGTGCCCTCGACACGGTCGGCGCCGGCCAGGACCCCGAGCTCGGCGGCGGCCACGGCGCAGCCCCGGTCGTTGTGCGGGTGCAACGACAGCACCACCTGGTCGCGGGCGCGGATGGTGCGGGAGAACCACTCGATGACGTCGGCGTAGACGTTGGGCGTGTACATCTCGACGGTGGCCGGGAGGTTCAGGACGACCTTCTCCTCGGGCGACAGGTCGAGGGCCTCCATCACCGCCTCGCAGATCTCGACGCCGTAGTCGGGTTCGGTGCCCGTGAAGGACTCGGGGCTGTACTCGTAGCGGACATCGGTGCCCGTCAGGGTGGGCTCCAGCTTGCGGCACAGCTTGGCCGCGTTCACGGCGATGTCGGTGATGCCGGCCCGGTCGAGGCCGAACACCACCCGGCGCTGCAGGACCGAGGTCGAGTTGTAGAAGTGGACGATGGCCCGGTTGGCGCCCTGCAGGCACTCATAGGTGCGCTCGATCAGCTCCGGCCGGCACTGCACCAGGACCTGGATGGTGACGTCGTCGGGGACGAGGTCCTCCTCGATGAGCTGACGGACGAAGTCGAAGTCGGGCTGCGAAGCCGACGGGAAGCCGACCTCGATCTCCTTGAACCCCATGGCCACCACGGTCTCGAACATCCGCCGCTTGCGGGTCGGGTCCATGGGGTCGATCAGCGCCTGGTTGCCGTCACGAAGGTCGACGGAGCACCACCGCGGGGCCTTCTCCTGCCGCTTCGTCGGCCACCGGCGGTCGGGCAGGTCGAGCGGGAGGAAGGGCCGGTACCGCTCGAAGGGCATCCGCTTCGGGGTGACGGGCTCGGGCGACATCGCAGGACCTCTGTTCGGCTCGGGTTCGAAAGGTGGGGCAGGACGATCGGGAATAAGAAAACCTCCTGGCCGAATCGGCGCAGGAGGCGTGGGGGCGGCGGCGAAGCCCCCCTCAGGCGAGAAGGAGGATGCAGCGCAGGGTGCCGGCCATCCAGGCCATGGTGCCGCCCCCACCCCGCCACCGTCAAGGGGTAGGCGGGAGGGTCGGGGCTGATCGCACTAGGTTCCGGGGCCATGGCACGACGTGGTGCGATGAGGAGGGGGCTCACGATCGGGCCCGCCGCAGGCGTCGGCGCGGCCGTGATCCGGGCCGCGCGTGCCCGCCGCGCTGCGCCCGCGGTCGACGCCGCTCCGACGTGGCCGCCCCTGCCCACCGCCCTCATCTCCGAGCCGCCCGCCTCGGTCGTCTCGCCTCCGGTGGAGCCGGTGTTCGAAGCCGAGGGCACGGCTGCGCTGGTCGCCGAAGCGGCGGTGCTCGAGGCGGCCGGTGTCACCGAGGCCGCCGAGGTCGATGAGGACGCTGCGGCCGAGCTGCGGGCCCGGCATGACCGGTCGCACCGCACGCCCGACGGGGTCGAGGCGGCTCCGGATGCGGAGACCGACACGGCCGAACGGGTGGCCGACGAGGCCATCGACGGCGTCGAAGCGCTCGACGAGGAGCTACCCGACGCTGGGCCTTCCGGCGACGAGGGCGAGGGTTCCGGGACGGCTCCTGCGGTGGCGAGCCCGCCAGCGGAGGTCGACCTCGAGGCGGTCATCCTCGCCGAGGAGGCGGCGCTCGAGGCCGAGCGGCTCGAGGCCGAGCGCCTGGAGCTGGCCCGCCTCGAGGGCGACCGGATCAGGGCCGAGGAGGAGAAGGAGTCGGCCCGCACCTCGCGGGAGCGGGAGCGCCAAGAGGCGTTGGCCCGCTTCGCCGCCCAGCGGGAGGAGGCCCAGCGCCTGCTCGAGCTGCAGGAGGAGCGCGAGGCCCGGGCCCACGCCGGACCCGAGGGACCTGCAGCGCGCCAGCCGATGATGGCCGGCGACTTCGACGTCGACGAGCTGGACCAGGAGCCCGCCGATGCGGTCCTCGAGCTCGCACCGGACGATCAGGTCGAGGAGCTGGACGACGTCGAGGACCTCAGCACCGGTCAGGTGTCGAGGGTCGCCGACCCGCTGTGGCCGCTCGACGTGGCCGACGAGCTCGAGCCCGCCGTCCTGCTGGTCGAGGAGGACGAGCTGGCCTCGCCCACCCTCGAGCCGGTGGTGCCTGACGAAGCCGTGGCCGACCTCGAGGAGGAGCCGGCCTGGGGAGCGGCCGTCGTCGCCGTGCCCGAACCCGAGCCCGAGCCCGAGCCCGAGCCGGAACCGGAACCGTTCGTCGCCGAGATCCGGCTCGGGCTCGGGCTCAGGCTCGGGCTCGGGCTCGGGCTCGGGCTCGGGCTCGGGCTCGGGCTCGGGCTCGGGCTCGGGTTCGGGTTCGGGCTCGGGCTCGGGTTCGGGCTCGGGTTCGGGTTCGG
>JBKJUI010000271.1:0-3252 GCA_046590775.1 Acidimicrobiales bacterium | reverse complement strand
GTCGGGCGGCGAGCGCCGCCGCGTGGCATTGTGCCGCCTGCTGCTCGCCAAGCCCCACATGCTGCTGCTCGACGAGCCGACCAACCATCTCGACGCCGAATCGGTGGCCTGGCTGGAGCGCCATCTCGGCGAGTTCCCCGGCACGGTCGTTGCCATCACCCACGATCGCTACTTCCTCGACAACGTCGCCGGCTGGATCCTCGAGCTCGACCGCGGCGCCGGCATCCCGTGGGAGGGCAACTACTCGTCGTGGCTCGAGCAGAAGGGCAAGCGCCTGCGCGACGAGGAGAAGCAGGAGTCCGCGCGCCAGAAGACGATCGACGCCGAGCTCGTGTTCCAGGGTGCGCCGCCGCCGCTCATCGGTCTTCGCCTCCGAGGCCAGGCGCTGCTGCTTCTGCTCGAGCCAGCCCGTGTAGTTGCCCTCGTAGGGGATGCCGGCGCCGCGGTCGAGCTCGAGGATCCAGCCGGCGACGTTGTCGAGGAAGTACCGGTCGTGGGTGACGGCGACGACCGTGCCCGGATAGGCCTGCAGCGACCGCTCGAGCCACGCCACGCTCTCGGCGTCGAGGAGGTTGGTGGGCTCGTCGAGGAGCAGCAGGTCGGGCTGGCGCAGCAGCAGGCGGCAGAGGGCCACCCGCCGCTTCTCCCCGCCCGACAGGGGACCGACCTCGGCATCGCCCGGCGGCAGGCGCAGTGCGTCCATGGCGATCTCGAGGGTGCGGTCGAGGTCCCAGGCGTTGGTGGCGTCGATCTGGTCCTGCAGCACCGACTGCTCGGCCAGCAGGGCGTCGAAGTCGGCGTCGGGCTCGCCCATGGCGGCGCACACCTCGTCGTAGCGGCGCACCACCTGCTTGATGCCCGCCACCCCGTCCTCGACGTTCCCGAGCACGGTCTTGTCGAGGTCGAGCTGCGGCTCCTGCTCCAGGAACCCGACCGTGAAGCCGGCGCCGAGCTTGGCCTCGCCCGTGTAGTCGTCGTCGACCCCGGCCATCACCCGCAGGAGGCTGGACTTCCCCGACCCGTTGGCGCCGAGGACGCCGATCTTGGCTCCCGGGTACATCGAGATGTTGATGCCCCGCAGCACCTCGCGGTCGGGCGGGATGAACTTCGCCAGGTTCCGCATCGTGATGATGAACCTGCTCTTGTCGAGCTCCTCCGGCCTGGCCACAGGCTGAGGCTACCGGGGTCCGGAAAGCACCCTTTTCGGGGTCAGGGAAGCTTCTGCTGCCAGGCCAGGCTGAGGACGGCAGCGGCGAGCAGCAGGACGACGCCGACGCCGAGGGGCCAGTGGGTGGCGTCCTTGCGCTCCTCGCGATAGCCGACCTTCGAGCCGATGTCGTCGTAGACCTTGGCCAGCTCACCGGCCGACGGGGCGTCGTAGAACTGGCCGCCGGTGCGCTCGGCCACGGCCTGGAGGGTCTCCGGGTCGGGGGGGACGGTCTGCAGGCGGCTGCCGCCGCGGCCGTCGGGGATCAGCGCCTGGCCGTCGGGCGTGCCGAGGGCAACGGTGTAGATCGGCACCTGCAGCTGGTTGGCGACGTCGGCTGCGTCGAGCGGCTGGGTCTGCCCGACGGTGTTGGCGCCGTCGGAGATCAGCAGGACCGACGCCGGGATGCGAGCCGAAGGGTCGGGGTTGACGGCGCCGCCGTCGAGGGGCGGGGCGTCGCCCGAGGCGGCAGCCAGGGCTTCGGGCCGGACCAGGCCGACGCCGGTGATGAGGGCGTCGCCCATGGCGGTGCCGCCGTTGGCGCTGAGGCTGTCGATGGCCAGGTCGACCTGCTCGCGATCCTGGGTCGGCGAGGCCAGCACCCGCACGGTCGAGGAGAAGGCGATCAGCCCCACCCGGATCTTCGGCGGCAGGGCCTCGATGAACTCGCGGGCCGACGCCTGCGCCGCGCTGATGCGGTCGGGCTTCACGTCGTCGGCCTTCATCGAGCCGGAGACGTCGATCACCAGGACGATGGTGGCCTCCTCGCGGGGCACCCTGAGGGTGGCCTGGGGCCGGGCCAGGCCGACGAGGAGGGCGGCCATGGCCAGGAGGAACAGGCCGGCGGGCACGTGGCGGCGCCAGCGGGGGCTGCGCTCGACGACCGACTCGAGGAGGGCCAGGTTGGTGAACCGCACCACGTCCTTCGGCCGACGCTGCTGAAGGAGGACGTAGGCGGCCGCCAGCGCAGGAACGATGGCCAGCGCCCAGAGGAAGCGGATGTCGCCGAAGCGCTCAGCGAAGCTCATGCTGTCGTTCCCTCTCGAAGGGACAGGAAGCTGGCGAGGGGCAGCAGCCAGTCTCCCTCGGTGGTGAGGACCACGTGGTCGGCGCCGGTGCTGGTGACCGCGCTGGCGGCGGCGGCCCGCTCGGCGGCGGCGGCGGCGGCGAACCGCTCGCGCAGGCGCCTGCTGGACGTGTCGACCCGCAGCAGCTGGCCCGTCTCGGGGTCGACCAGTGTGAGCTCGCCGACTGCCGGCAGCTCCTGCTCCCGGGCGTCGAGCACCTCGGCCACCACCACGTCGTGACGGGCGGCCAGGGCCAGCAGCGGCACCCGCCAGGTGCGCTCGGCGTCGCCCCGGAGGTCGGAGACCACCACGATCAGGCTGCGGCTTCGGGCCAGCCGCCCCGTGCGCTGCAGGGCGGCGGTGAGGCCCTCGACCGCCTGCGCGCTGTCGGCCCGCGGGCGCTCCCGGACCTGCCGGAGCGTGGAGGAGACCGAGAGCAGGCCGTGGCGGCCCTGACCAGGCGGGTGGTGGCCGTCGTCGCTGCCGCCGAAGGTGATGACGCCGACCCGGTTGACGCCGCGGGTGGCGGCGTGGGCGATGGCCAGGCAGGCGCCGCTGGCCACGTCGGCCTTGGTGCGGTCGGCGGTGCCCCAGGCCATCGACGCGCTGACGTCGAGCAGCAGCCAGGTGGTGAGCGCCCGCTCGGCCACGTGGACCCGGACGTGCGGCTGTCCCGTTCGGGCGGTGGCGTTCCAGTCGATCTTCCGCACGTCGTCGCCCGGCACGTACGGACGGATCTGGGCCAGCTCGGTGCCGTGGCCGAGGCGGTTCGAGCGGTGATCGCCCGAGAGCAGGCCGTCGACCTTTCGGCGCACGGTGAGCTCGAGGGCGCGCAGGACGGCGCCACCGGGGACCAGCTCGTCGTGGAGCGGCATCAGGCGGGGATGGCGCCGGCTCGGGCGAGGTCGATCCTGGGTTGCTGGATCGTCGAGACGGTGCTCCAGACCATCCAGCAACCCAGGATCGACCTCGCCCGAG
>JBKJUI010000257.1:0-4746 GCA_046590775.1 Acidimicrobiales bacterium | reverse complement strand
TGATGTGGTCGTTGTGGCCGTGGGTGCACAGGATGGCCGTCACCCGGCGGTGGCCGATGCCCTCGACGATGGGCTGGTGGTCGTGGGCGGCGTCGATCACGTAGACCTCCGACTCGTCGCCGACCAGCCAGATGTTGTTCTCGACCTCGAAGTCGCTCCCGTCGAGCGAGAAGGTCCCGCTGGTCACCACCTTGGCGTACATCAGATCAGCACCACCGAGCGGAGGACCTCGCCGCGCTCCATCTTGGCGAACGCCTCCTCGACCTGGTCGAGGGTGATCATCTCGGTGACGAACCGGTCGAGCGGCAGCCGGCCTTCGAGGTGAAGGTCGACGAGGAGCGGGAAGTCGCGGCTCGGGAGGCAGTCGCCGTACCAGCTCGGCTTGATGGCCCCGCCCCGCCCGAAGAGCACCTGGAACGGGAGGTCGAGGCGCATCTCGGGGCTGGGCACGCCGACCTGGACAAGGGTCCCGGCCAGGTCCCGGGCGTAGAAGGCCTGCTCGAAGACCGCCGGGTGGCCGACCGCCTCGATGCAGACGTCGGCCCCGTTGCCGCCGGTGAGGGCCCGGATGGCCTCGACCGGGTCGCCGTCTGAGACCAGGACGGTGTGGGTGGCCCCCATGTCCCTGGCCCACTCCAGCTTCTTCGGGTCGAGGTCGACGGCGATGACCGTGGTGGCCCCGGCCAGCACGGCGCCGACGATGGCGGCGTCGCCCACCCCGCCGCAGCCGAAGACGGCGACGCTGTCGCCGGGCTGCACCCCCCCGGTGTGCACGGCGGCTCCGATGCCGGCCATCACGCCGCAGCCGAGCAGCCCGGCCACCTCGGGACGCACGTCCGCCCGCACCTTGGTGCACTGGCCGGCGGCCACCAGCGTCTCCTCGGCGAAGGCACCGATGCCGAGCGCCGGGCTGAGCGGCTGCCCGTCGAGCGTCATCTTCTGCGTGGCGTTCAAGGTGGCGAAGCAGTACTGCGGGCGCCCTCGGGCGCAGGAGCGGCACCGGCCGCACACGGCCCGCCAGTTGAGGATGACGAAGTCGCCGGCGGCCACGTCGTCGACGCCCTCTCCCACAGACTCGACCACCCCGGCGGCCTCGTGGCCGAGCAGGAAGGGGAAGTCCTGGCTGATGGCCCCCTCCCGGTAGTGCAGGTCGGTGTGGCACACGCCGCACGCCTGCACCTGCACGCGTGCCTCGCCCGGCCCCGGATCGGGCACCACGACCACCTCGACCTTCACGGGCTCCTTCAGGCCCCGGGCCACCACCGCTTGCACCTCATGTGCCACGTCGTACCCCCCACGGTTCTGCTGCGACGGCCTGACCGTAGTGCTGGCCGTCGGCTGTGCCACGCTCGCCACCCGTGCGCACCGCCTCCCGACCCGGCGGGCGCCGAGCCGTCCTAGCCCTCCTGCTGGCGGTCGCCCCCGTCGCCGCCGGCTGTGGGCCCGACCGCCCGGCGGAGGTCCAGCAGCCAGCGTCCTCACCGACGGTGATCGAGGATGCCCCACCGGACGCGGCGCCCGGGCCGAGCACCCTCCCTGCGCCGGTGTCGACAACGCCTCCGGTCGTCGCCACCACCCCTCCCCCGGTCGCCGCCTCCTGGGTCCTCGGCGCCACCCCGCTCCCGAAGGGCCCCGACGGCAAGCCACTGGTGCTGCCCACCCCCGAGGCGCTGCGCGACCGCCGGCTCCCCACCGTCGACCGGCTCCCGCCGCCGGCGGCGGGCGCGCCCTACGCCTCGGCGGCATCGCCGATCGACGCCGCCCTGGCCGCCCGCCTGGGCACCACCTGGCAGCCCGGGTGCCCGGTGGCGCTGGCCGACCTCCGCTACCTCACGCTCTCCTTCTGGGGCTTCGACGAGAAGCCGCACACCGGCGAGCTGGTGGTGAACGCCAGCGTGGCCGACGACGTGCGCAAGGTGTTCGGCCGGCTCTTCGTGGCGCGGTTCCCGATCGAAGAGATGCGCATCATCGAGCCCGCCGACCTGGCGGCCGAGCCGACCGGCGACGGCAACCCCACCGCCGCCTTCGTTTGCCGTCCGGTCCGGGGGTCCACCACCACCTTCTCAGCCCACTCCTACGGCCTGGCCGTCGACGTCAACCCGTTCCAGAACCCGTACAAGAAGGGGGAGAGCGTGCTCCCCGAGCTGGCCGGCTCCTACCTCGACCGCTCGCCGGTGAAGCCGGGCATGATCACCAAGGGCGACGTCGTGACCCGCGCCTTCGCCGAGGTCGGCTGGTCGTGGGGCGGCACCTGGACCTCGTCGAAGGACCTGATGCACTTCTCCGAGAACGGTCGCTGACCCCGGCGGTTAGGGTCGGACGATGTCGGTGGCCGTCGAAGCCGAGCAGCTGGTCAAGCGGTTCACCGGGCGCAGCGGGACCGTCGAGGCCGTGCGGGGCGTCGACCTTCGGGTGGACTCCGGCGAGGTCTTCGGCTTCCTCGGCCCGAACGGAGCCGGGAAGTCGACCACGGTGCGCATGCTGACCACGCTGATGAAGATCACGTCGGGCTCGGCGCGCGTGGCTGGCATCGACGTGACCACGAATCCTGACGCCGCCCGGCGCGGCATCGGGGTGGCGCTGCAGGAGGCGGGCCTCGACCAGCGCCAGACCGGGCGTGAGCTGCTCGTGCTGCAGGCCCGGCTCTTCGGCAGCTCGTCGGCCTCTGCGGCGGACCGGGCCCAGGAGCTGCTGGAGCTGGTGGACCTCGTCGATGCCGCCGACCGGCGCATCAAGGGCTATTCGGGAGGCATGAGGCGCCGGCTCGACCTGGCCTCTGCCCTGGTGCACCAGCCCGAGGTCCTGTTCCTGGATGAGCCGACCACTGGCCTCGACCCCGCCAGCCGGCTCACCGTGTGGGAGGAGATGCGCCGCATCAACGCCCAGGGGACCACCGTGTTCCTGACCACGCAGTACCTCGAGGAAGCCGACCAGCTGTGCAACCGGCTGGCGATCATCGACGGCGGCCTCATCGTGCGCGAGGGAACGCCGGACGAGCTCAAGGCCGAGCTTCGGCAGCGGCGGTCCCTCGACCGCGATCCGACCCTGGACGAGGTCTTCCTCGACGCAACCGGGCGCACGCGTGAGCGGGCGGCCGGCCAGGTGCAGGAGGTCGAGTGAGACCGTTCTGGGCACTCAGCCAGCGGGGCATACGCGAGGTGCTGCGGACTCCTGAGGCGCTGTTCCCGACGATCTTCATTCCCCTGTTCTTCCTCGTTGTGAACGTCGGCCAGGCCAGCAGGATCTTCCCGTCGGGGGAGACCGGGTTCCTCGAGGGCCAGAGCTACGGGGCCTTCCAGCTGCCCAGTGCGCTGCTGCTCGCCGCGTCGTTCGGGAGCGCGGCGCTCTTCCTCGTCGAGGACATCGAGGGCGGGTACTTCGACAAGCTCCGGGCGGCGCCTGTCTCGCGGACCGCCATCGTGCTCGGGCGGCTGACGGCCGAAGCGGTCAAGAGCGTCGTCATCTCCGCCGTGCTCGTGCTCGCGGCCCTGCCCTTCGGGATCTCGATGGCCAGCGGGGTCCTCGGCTTCCTCCTGCTCCTGGTGCTGGCGTCGTCCTGGTCAGTTGTGTTCTCGGGGTTCGTGCAGCTGATCGCCCTCAAGTCGCGCAGCGCTGCTGCCACCCAGTCGGGCTCGCTGGTCTTCTTCCCTTTGCTCTTCCTGACACCGAACTTCGTCCCGCGCGAGCTGCTCACCCGGCCGATGGAGATCGCCGCGACCTTCAACCCCGTCACCTACATCATGGAAGGCATGCGCTCCCTCATCCTCGAGGACTTCGCCTGGGAGAAGATCGGCCGGGGCTATGCGGTCGTCGCCGCCGCCGGCGTCGTCATGATCTTCCTCAACGTCCGCACGGTCCGCGCTTACGACTGACCGCCGGCGCGGATCCTGACCATCTGGTAGGCGGGTCGGGGCCTGGTGCGCGAGGCTGCGGTCGTGGCTCAGCTCCCGCCGGTAAAAGACGTCCTGCGCCGGCTCCCGACCTCACCGAGGGCGATGGCGCCGGCGGCCCGGTTCGCCTACCGGCTCCGGCCCCGCTCGGCTGGCTTCCCCTTCACCGCGCCGACGTGGCCCGCCAGCGTGCCTCGCCAGATCGACGAGGAGACGCTGGGCTCGGCCTACGACACCGGATGGGCCCGCCGCTACGGGGTCCGGCTGGCCCGGGCCATCGTGGTGGACGACCTCGAGCGGCCGATCGTGCGGCTCGTCGCCCGCCCGAGGATCGACGGCGCTGACCGCATCGCCACTGTCGAAGGCCCCGTGGTGTTCGCCGCCAACCACGCCAGCCACGTCGACACGCCGCTGGTGCTGACCTCGCTCCCGGACCGCTTCCGCCACCACACCGTGGTCGCCGCAGGCGCCGACTACTTCTTCGACACCCGGCTCAAAGCCCACCTGTCGGCCTTCCTGATCGGCGCCATCCCGATCGATCGCCACAAGGTCAGCCGCCGGTCGGCCGACCTTCCCGCCCGCCTGCTGGGCGAGGGCTGGAACCTGCTGATCTTCCCCGAAGGCAGCCGGAGCGCTGACGGATGGGGCCACGAGCACCGGGGCGGCGCCGCCTACCTCGGCACCAGGATCGGACGCCCGGTCGTCCCCGTCCACCTCCAGGGCACGCGCAAGGTGCTGAAGCGGGGGGCGGCGATCCCGACCCCGTCGACCACGTCGGTCACCTTCGGCGCACCGCTGCACCCGGCCGAGGGCGAGTCGAGCCGCGCCTTCGGCGCACCGCTGCACCCGGCCGAAG
>JBKJUI010000075.1:0-7184 GCA_046590775.1 Acidimicrobiales bacterium | reverse complement strand
GCTCGTCGGCCGTCCGGGGGTCGAGGAAGACGCGCAGCCCGTCGCCCGCCGGGTTGAACGAGAGCACCATCACCGTGATGACCAGGCCCGGCCAGGCCAGGAGCTGCGGCGCCTTGCCAAGGAAGTCGCGGGCCTCGTTGACCATGGCACCCCACTCGGCCGTGGGCGGGAGTGATGCCGAAGCCCAGGAACGACCGGCTTGACACGGTCAGGAGCACGCTCCCCATGTTCAGCGTGCCGGCCTGCACGAACTCGCGATCCTTGAGCTTGAAGGTCATCCCCCGCACCACCCGGGCGTAGCCGGTCCAGCCGAGAAGGGCGATGGTGATGATGAGGTTGCGCAGCCCCTGGCCCAGCAGGCCGACCACGACCAGCGCCAGGATCAGTGGTGGGAGGCCTGGAGCACGTCGACCACCCGCATGATGGCGCTGTCGATCATCCGCCCGTACATGCCGGCGATCATGCCGAGGAGCAATCCGAGGATGGTGATACCGGCGGTGGCGGCCACGGTCATGCCCAGCGACAGTCAGCCGCCGCACCTCAACCGCTCAGAGTGATCTAACAGCGGTGAACACCACTGAACGTCGTCTCACGCAAGAACCAGGCCGGGTGCGGACCTTACGAAGTATGGTTCGCGGCAACGGCGAAAGGAGTTCGAGTGCGCGAGTACATCGTCCTGCGTGACCTTCAGGCAGCTCGGACGGGCGAGCCCCAGGGCGGCGGCGGTCCACGCACGCGTGGGTTCGGCCCGCGCAGCCCGGTCGTGCCCGAGCCCCGGATCGAGGTCGAGACGCTCGACAAGCGGGGCGTGCGCGAGATCTCGCGGGATCCGGAGGTGGCCGCCGTCAGCCCGGTGATGCCCACCCGGCTGATCGAGCCGAAGGACGTCGACGGAGCCGCCGCCGCCGAAGGGGACGCCTGGGGCATCGCCGCCGTGGGCGCCGACCTCTCGACCTTCACCGGTGCCGACGTCGTGGTCGCCGTGCTCGACACGGGCATCGACAGCAGCCACGAGGCCTTCAACGACGTGACGCTCGTGCAGAACGACTTCTCCGGCAGCGGGAACGGCGACGTGCAGGGCCACGGCAGCCACTGTGCCGGGACGGTGTTCGGCCGCAACGTGGGTGGCGAGCGCATCGGCATCGCCCGGGGAGTCACCAAGGCCCTGATCGGCAAGGTCCTGGGCGACGACGGGGGTGGCTCCTCCGAGATGATCTTCCGCGGCATCCGCTGGGCGGCCGAGGAGGGGGCCGACGTGGTCTCGATGTCGCTGGGCTTCGACTTCCCGGGAATGGTCAAGAGCCTGGTGGAGGAGGGCTGGCCGGTCGACCTGGCCACCTCCGCCGGCCTCGAGGCCTATCGGGGCAACCTGCGGATGTTCGACACGTTGATGGACCTCATCCGGGCTCGTGAGGCCTTCGGCTCCGGCACCGTGGTGGTGGCCGCCGCCGGCAACGAGAGCCAGCGGAAGGTCAACCCCGACTACGAGATCGGGGCCGGCCTCCCGGCCGCCGCCGAGGGCATTCTCGCCGTCGGCGCCCTGGCGCAGACCGGGGCTGAGCTGACCATCGCCCCCTTCTCCAACACCTTCCCGCAGCTCTCGGCCCCCGGGGTCGCCATCAAGTCGGTGAAGGTGGGCGGCGGCACGCGCGACCTCAACGGCACGAGCATGGCCTGCCCCCACGTCGCCGGGGTCGCCGCCCTCTGGTGGGAGGCGGTCAGGGCCTCGCCGGTGCCAGCAACGGCGCGGACCGTCCTGGCCAAGCTGCTGGCGTCGGCCCGCACCGACGGGTTCGCCGCCGGGGTCGACGTCGCTGACCGCGGCGTCGGCATCGTCACCGCCCCCTGAGACCGCCCCTACGAACCGGGTCAACCGCGGCGGGGCTCCCCGCGTCTCCTCGGTGTGGAGGCGGCGCGCCCGTGCGGGCTCGGCCTCGGAAGCGAGGACGAACATGCGGAGGTTCCCGACCGGGGGTGCCGCCCTCCTAGCCAGCTGCCTGCTCGCCGGGCTGCCGTTGGCGCCAAGGCCGGTCCAGGCGGCGGCCCTCCCTGGTGCCGTCCCTGGCGCCGTCCTGTCCTTCGGCGCCGACGACTTCGGGCAGCTCGGGGACGGTGGCGGCCCCACCGGGCAGCCGAGCCCCGTGCCGGTGGACGGGCTCGGTCCGGCCAGCGGGGTGGTGGCGGTCTCCGCCGGCGCCTTCCACAGCCTGGCGCTCCGGTCGGACGGCAGCGTGGTCGCCTGGGGCATCGACAGCACTGGTCAGCTCGGCGATGGCGGCCCCAACCTGGCCAAGCAGAGCCCGGTGCCCGTCAGCGGGCTGGGGGCGGGGAGCGGCGTGGTGGCGGTGTCCGCCGGTGACTCGCACAGCTTGGCACTGCGCTCTGACGGCAGCGTCGTCGCCTGGGGCAGCGACGACGCTGGCCAGCTCGGCAACGGCGGGACCAGCGACGATTCCACCACGCCGGTGGCGGTCAGCGGGCTCGGGCCGGGCAGCGGGGTGGTGGCCGTAGACGCCGAGGGCAGTCACAGCCTGGCGCGGCGCGGCGACGGAAGCGTGGTGTCCTGGGGGTCCGACCTCTCCGGCCAGCTGGGTGACGGGGAGCCCAGGGTCGACCAGTCCGTCCCGGTGGCGGTCGACGGGCTCGGCGCAGGCAGCGGCGTGGTCGACATGACCGCCGGCGCCACCTTCAACCTCGCCGTGCGGGGCGACGGGAGCGTTCTCTCCTGGGGCGGCAACAACAACGGCGAGCTGGGCGTCGGATCGGCCAGCAACGGCGACTACCGGCCCAGCCCCGTGCCGGTGAACCGCCTGGCCGCCGGCAGCGGGGCGGCAGCCGTGGCCTCCGGCGGCGGGCACAGCCTGGTCCTTCGCGATGACGGCAGCGTGCTCGGGTGGGGCAGCGGGTACTTC
Organism: Acidimicrobiales bacterium; assembly: GCA_046590775.1. Classification (GTDB taxonomy): domain Bacteria; phylum Actinomycetota; class Acidimicrobiia; order Acidimicrobiales; family JAUJNH01; genus JAUJNH01. The sequence goes on along the minus strand of JBKJUI010000075.1, from coordinate 4,272 downwards.
GGTGAGGTCGGCGACGGCCGCTTCTTCGTGAACGTCGCCAACCCTGTGGCGGTGACCGGACTGGGTGCTGGCAGCGGAGTGGTGGCGCTGGCTGCCGGTTCCTCGCACAGCCTGGCCCTGCGTGCCGACGGCAGCGTCCTGGCGTGGGGGCGCGACGACCTGGGCGCCGTGGGTGACGGCGGCGGCAATGGCTTCGTCCAGCCCACCCCGGTGGGCGTCAGCGGCCTGGGCTCGGGCAGCGGCGTGACGGCGGTGTCGGCGGGCGGTTCCCACAGCCTGGTCGCAGGTCCGCTGGTCGGCCCGACCTTCAGGCCCGTCTCGCCGGCGCGGGTGTGGGACTCGCGCCGAGGTCCGGGCCCCGTAGGGCCCGTCGGACCTGGCCAAACCCGGTCCGTCGCCGTCCTGGGCGTCGGCGGGGTCCCGGCCAGCGGCGTCACGGCCGTGATCCTGAACGTGACGGCTGTCAACCCCTCGGCGGGGACCTTCGTCACGGTCTGGCCGACCGGGGAGCAGAGACCCCTGGCTTCCAACCTGAACCTCCCGGCCGGCGACGTCCGGCCCAACCTCGTCACCGTCAAGGTCGGCGGCACCGGAGAGGTGAGCGTGTACAACGCCTACGGGACCACCGACCTCGTGGCCGACCTCGCCGGCTGGTACGGGCCCGGCGGCGGCCAGCGGTACACCCCGCTGTCGCCGGCGCGGCTGTGGGACTCCCGCACCGGCCCCGGCCCGGTGGGCGGCACCGGACCCGGCGGCTCTGCCGATCTCGTCGTCACCGGAGCCGCTGGGGTCCCCGCCTCCGGCGTCACCGCCGTCGTGCTCAACGTGACCGCGGTCATCCCCACGGCGCCGACCTTCGTGACCGTGTGGCCGGCCGGCGAGCCCCGACCGCTGGCGTCCAACCTCAACGTTCCGGCGGGCGACACCCGCCCCAACCTCGTGGTCGTGAAGGTCGGCGACGGCGGCCGGGTCAGCTTCGCCAACGACGCCGGCACCGTGGACCTCGTCGCTGACGTGGCCGGCTACTTCAGCGCCACCGGCGCCAGCCTTGGGAGCGTCTCCCCCGGACGGATCTGGGACTCCAGGTTCGGGCCCGGGCCGGTGGGCCGTGTGGGTCCCGGCCAGGTCCGGGATCTCTCCGTCGCCGGCCAGGGCGTGCCGGGCCGCGGCGCCACCGCCGTCGTGCTGAACGTCACCGCGGTGAACCCGACGGTGGGGACGTTCGTCACGGTCTGGCCCACCGGCGAGCCCCGTCCGCTGGCCTCGAACCTCGACGTCCCACCCGATGACACCCGGGCCAACGTGGTCGTCAAGGCCGGCGTCGGCGGGCAGGTCAGCTTCGCCAACGACGCCGGCACCACCGACCTCGTCGTCGACCTCACAGGCTGGTACGGCCAGCCAGGAGCCTGACCCCGCGGTGTCGCTCAGGCTCCGAGGAGGTCCAGCATCGCGTCGGTCGCCGCGCTCGGGTGGCGCAGCTTGCACATGGCCTTGACCTCGATCTGGCGGATCCGCTCCCGGGTCAGGTCGAAGTGAGAGGACACGTCCTCGAGCGTGCGCGGCTCGCCGCCGCCGTCGAGGCCGTAGCGCAGGACCAGGATCCGGCGCTCCCGGTCCTCGAGCTGGTCGAGGAGACGGGTGAGCTGGGTCATGGTGTCGGCGGCGATGACCTCGCCTGCGGTGTCCTGGCTGGCGTCGGGCACCCGGTCGCCCAGCGACAGGTCACCCTCGATGCCGATCGGCTGGTCGAGGCTGGTGGTGTCGTGCATCCAGCGCTGGGTGTCCTCCACCTGCGCCACCGTGAGGCCCGACTCGTGGGCCAGCTCCTCGAGCGTGGGGCGCCGACCGAGGGTCCCCTCGAGGCGGGCACCGGTCTTGGTGAGGAGGGTGACCGTGTCGCCGGCGTGGACCGGCAGGCGGATCGTGCGCTCCTGGTTGGCGATCCCCCGGGTGATCGCCTGCTTGATCCACCATGTGGCGTAGGTCGAGAACTTGAAGCCCTTCCGCCAGTCGAACTTCTCGACGGCGTGCATCAGGCCGAGGTTGCCCTCCTGGATCAGGTCGGCCAGCGGCATGCCCGAGGACTGGTAGCGGCGGGCTATCGAGATGACCAGCCGCAGGTTGGCGTGGACGAACTGCTCGGTGGCCTCCTGGCCAGACCGGACCCGGGTGCGGGCGGTTCGCCTCTGCTCCGCCGTCAGCTTCTCGCTGCCTTCGAGCTGGGCCCGGGCGGCGGCGCCCTGCTCGATGAGCTCGCCGAGGCGGGCCTCGTCATCCTTGGAGAGCAGCTCCCAACGACCGAGGCCGTCCATGTACAGCCCGACCGAGTCAGCCTCGATGCCGTCCTGCCTGCTCCGCTTCACCTTTGCCACCACATTGCTCCTTCGGTCACCTGGTGTTCGAGAGAGAGGACGGCGATGGATGTCCCACCCGGGCCAGCAACCGTCGTCGCCTCTTCCCAAGTCGACCACGGGCACGACAGCCGTCGAACCGGGTCTGCGGCCTCCGTGGCCGCTCCTGGTGGAACATGCCCAGCGACCAACGCATTCCTGTCCGGCGAAACGGGGTCCGACCCTAGGATCCGGTCGTGAGCGCCAACCGGGACCGTCTCGACCACTGCCTGGCCCAGGTCAGCGACGAGTCCCTGGCCCTCGAAGGTCGGCTCGCTGCGGTCAACATCGCCCGCCAGTACCTCGAGGGCCTGACGCGGGAGCTGGTCGAGGAGGCTCGGGAGGCCGGCCAGACCTGGGACGAGATGGCCGAGGTGTTCGGCACCTCGGCGCAGAACCTCAAGAGCCGCTTCGGCAGCTACCGGGAGTACGACGACTGACGTGCCTGCCTGGCCGGCGAGTGGATCGGGCCAACCGGATCAGTCGACCAGACCGGCGAGGACGGCCCACGTCACGAGGGAGCCGAGAAGGCTCGTCGTGCGGCCATAGGCCGCGTAGTAGGCCACCGCCCAGGTGGTCTGCTCGTTCAACGGGTACTCCTTGGTGGGCAGGTCACCGTTGATCACCGGGTTGGACAGGTTGCGCACAACGGCCCACTTCGGCGGGTCGACCAGCTCGGCCGCGGCCAGCCCGAGCACGGCATCGCCCATCTCGACCGCCGCCCCATGACGGTCGAGGCGGTTGGCCGAGGTGCCGAACTCGAAGTAGTCGGTGCTGAGGATCGGGTGGAAGGCGGGCATGTCCCGACCGTCGAGGCGGATGGTCGGATCGGCCTTGGGAGGCCGCATGAGCGCGCCGCTGTAGTCGTAGCTCTTGGTCGGCGGGCCCACCGGCGGCTGGGCCAGGGCGCTGCTGAAGGTCCGCATCTGCGCCTGGGTCGAAGCAAGGTGGGTCGTGGGGATCTCCCAGTCGCTGGTGAAGGTCGTGTCGTTGAACGCCTCGTTGCGGAACTCCTGGGTGCAGCGGAACCTGGCCGCCCGGGTCACGACCACGTCCCCGAGCCCGAACTCCTCGAAGACGCTGCCGGCGGTGCCCACCGTGAGGACGTGGGAGGGGCGGGCCTCGCTGATGATCTGCAGGAGGAGGTCCTTGACCGGCAGCGTCGCCGTCCCGTCACCCGTCTCGATGCCGTCCTGGTTCAGGTGGAGCTCGGACTTGAAGACCAGGACCGACAAGCTCCCGATCCGGCTGAGGAAGTAGCTGCCGAGACGACGGGACATCGCCGCCGGGGCCCTGGCCCGGATCTTCGGGGCGTAGGCGACGAAGTTGCGGGCGTAGGGATGCCAGCTGCGGACCCGCACCCCCGGGGTCAGCACCTGGGCCAGGGCCTCGACCTCGTCGATCGTCCACGTCAGGACCACGACGTCGGCCCTCGGCAGGGAGCGCCGTGGCGACGGTGCCGGGTTCAGGGCGGCTGCGGCCGGAGCCAGGCCGTCGGGGAAGCTGATGGCGGCGCGTGGCGCCGCAACCGCCGCCGGCCGCCGGTCGTCGAGGAGGCCGTCCGACCCCCGCGAGAGCAGGTAGCGGGCGATCTCCTTGCGCTCCGGGTGGGCCGGGTGTGCCGGGTGTGCCGTCTGTGCCTTCTTGGCCATGGTCTCCGCTTCTCCTCGTTGGGCTACTCCACGTCGAGCGCAGCCGAGGCCGGCTCGGCCATGAGCTGGTCGGCCAGAGCCTGCTTCATGGCGGTGAAGCGCGGTCGCTCCTCGGCCGTCAGTTCGGGGGACTGCGCCAGCCGCACGAACTCGTCGGACACCACGCCCCTTCGGACCAGGAGGGAGACCTGGTTGCCGCGATAGCCCACCCGGAAGGCGAACGTCTCGAG
>JBKJUI010000136.1:0-7519 GCA_046590775.1 Acidimicrobiales bacterium | reverse complement strand
CTGGGCGAGACCCGGCCTACCTGTGCAAGGCGCTCCTCGCGGCCGCTCGCGGCTTCTCGGGCACCGCGTTGAGCGACGACGTGGCGATCCTGGCGATCAAGCGAACCTGACCGGCAGGAGATCGTGCACACTGCGTCGAAGTAGGGAGGCACCGGACATGTCTCGCGACCACCGCTTGTGGTGCTAATGGGACAACTACTACGCTCCGGGCCGTTGGGTTGCACAACCGCACGATGTGCGGCTTGCGAGAGGGCTGCATGTACACACGCGTTGGAGGGACCACCTTCGTGGCTGGGGCCACTGGAGCCGGGTTGGCCAAGACGGGTTTCAACGCCCTGGCCATTGTCCTGGTGGCCGTCTGCCTGGTGGCCGGCGGCCTGCTGCTGCTGCGAGTGGCTGCGATGCGGCGATTCTCTGTGGTGGACGAGCAGGCTTGACCACTGCGGTCGCCGTCGGCGCCCGCCGGTCCGGGCCGGCCAACCCTGGCTGGGCCGCGGCCGGGCTGGTGGTGGCCGTCGCCCTGCTGGTCGGCCAGGAGCAGGTCCGCAGGCTCGAGGCGCTCGCCTGCGCCTCGCTGCTCAGGCTCCTGCGCATCGACGGCGTCGACTCCCTGGCGGACGTCGTCACCTTCCCCGCCCAGGGCCGCTACGTCGGCTTCACCGTGGCCGCCGGCTGCACGGCCGCTCTGCTCATCGTGCCCTTCATCGTGGTGGCTGCGATCCTCCTCGTGGCCGGCCGGGTGAGCCTCCGTCGGGCCGGCGCCACCGTGGCCGTGTTCGCCACCGTCATCGCCATGGTGAACCAGGTGCGCCTGCTGGTGATCGCCATCGCCATGCGCTCCTGGGGGTACCCGGACGGCTTCGAGCGCAGCCATGTGCTGATGGGCTCCTTCGTGTCCACCGTCGGCGTGGCCGGCGGGCTCCTGCTGTTCCTGCGCATGGTCGTCCCCCGCCAGCAGAAGGCGAGTGATCGCCGTGGGTGACCTCATCCTGGCCGGGGCCAACGCCGGCGCCTTCCTGGTCTGCGCCGCCTTCCTGGCCTACGTGCTCCTGATCCTGTGGCCCTACCTGAGGCGCACGCCCGACGTCACCGGGGATGCGTCCGACTTCTCCTGGCACCTCCTCGTCCCCTGCCTCGACGAGGAGGCCGTGATCGAGTCCACCGTCCGGGGTCTGGTGGCGGCGCACCCGCAGGCCCGGATCTGGTGCATCGACGACGCCAGCGGCGACGCAACGCCGTTGATCCTCGCCCGGCTGGCCGACGAGCTCCGCCAGGTCCGGGTCGTCACCCGCACGCTGCCCGACGCCCGTACCGGCAAGGGCCCGGCCCTGAACGCCGGCTTCAGCGACATCGTCGCCTCCCTCCGTCCCGGCGTCGACGCCACCAAGGTCGTCGTCGGGGTCATCGACGCCGACGGCTACCTCGATCCCGGCTGTCTCGACGTCATCTCCGGGCCGTCGCAGTTCGGCGACCCGACCGTCGGTGCCGTGCAGATCCAGGTGAGGATGCTCGACCACGTGCCCGAGCTGGCTGACCGGGCCGCCGACCGGGCCTCCACCCGTCGGGGCCGGCTCCTCGTGCGAATGCAGGACCTCGAGTTCGCCGGGCCCATCGCCGCCATGCAGGTCCTGCGCCGCCACCTGGGCAGCGTGGGCATGGGCGGCAACGGCCAGTTCACCCGCCTGTCGGCCCTGTACCGGGTCAGCCGCGACCACGGCACGCCCTGGCACGGGGCCCTCCTCGAGGACCTTGAGCTCGGCCTGCACGTCCTGCTGACCGGCGGGCGCACCCAGTACTGCCACGACACCTGGGTGGCGCAGGAAGGGCTTCCCTCGGTGCGGCGCCTCGTGCGGCAGCGCACGCGGTGGGCGCAGGGGTCGATGCAGTGCGCCCGCTACCTGTGGCCCGTCCTCACCTCGGCCCGCATCTCCACCGGCGCCGCGGTCGAGATCGCCTACTTCCTCATCCAGCCCTGGCTGCAGCTCCTGGGTGGCGTGCTGTACGCCATCTGCGGCTACATCCTCGTGTCCGGGCTCGCCCAGTCGGCGGGGAACCCAAGCACGCTGCTCAACCCCACGATGTTCGGCGTCCTGGTGCTCTTCCTGGTGTTCGGGATGGGGCCCCTGGTCGTCTGGGGACCGGTCTACCGGTCGCGGGTCGACCGGTCCACCACCCGTCGCCGGGCCCTCCTCCTCGGGCTCACGAACACCGTCTACCTGTACGTCAACCACATCGCGGTCTGGACCGCCCTCTACCGCATCGTCCGCCACCGCCGGGACTGGGCCAAGACCGACCGCAACGGGCCCCGCGCCGCACTTCCGCTACCGACCATCCACAGCGCCGCCTCGGCGGCCTGAACCCGAAAGCAGGACAGCTCCCATGACCTTCACCCGACGCACCACCCGGCTGGCCGCCGGACTCGGGATAGCCGGCGCCACGGTGCTGCTCCTCGCTGGGCCCGCCGCAGCCGACACCTCACAGGCGACGGCCAACGCAGCCACGCTGCAGCTCGGCGGCAGCCCGCTCGCCACGACGGGTCTGTGCTCCAGCGCCAACCCGGGCAACGGCGCCGCCACCGACACCTGCAACCAGAGCAACACCCTCACCGTGCTCGGCACGCAGACGGCGATCACCGCAGGCCTCCTCGTCCAGCAGACGGTGGCCAACGCCGGCGGGACCTCGGCTGCCTGCGCCGGCCTCGTCGGGACGGGCGGAACGATCCAGATCGGCGCGGCAGGCACGTGCACGGTCACCGGAACGCCCACCCCCGGCGGCGTCGTGATCGACCTGGGCGGTCTCGGCACGGTGCGGGCCGACGCGATCTTGGCCGAGTGCACCGCGTCGTCCACGGGAGCCTCCACGCGCAGGGTCCAGCTCGTCAACGCCACCATCACCCTCCTGGGCGGGACTGCCACCCCCCTCCTCTCCGAGCCTGCGCCGAACTCCACCCCCATCAACCTCGGCCCCCTGGCGACCGTCACCCTGAACGAGCAGCCGGCCCTGGTGCCGCCGCCGCCCGCCGGGTCGGCCAGCACCACCGCCCTGGACCTGACCGTGCTGGGCGGGCTCCCCGGTGCTGCCCCGCTGGTCCGCCTCACCGTCGGCACCGTGAGCTGTGGCCCGAACGCCGTCGCCCCTCCGATCTCCATCTTCGCCGGCCCCGCCCTCCCGATGGCCGTCACCGGTGCGGCCGTCGTGGGCGGGCTCTTCGTCATCCAGCGCCGCCGCCGCAGCCTGGCGGCCTGAGCCCTTCGCCGGGGGTGTGGGGGGCACCCCCCGGCTGAAGGGGCTTCACGAGTGGGGGAGGGCGCTGCGCCCTCCCCCCTCTCGCGCCCGGAGCACCTGTAACTTTCGCTGCAGCATGGACCGCCGCATCGCCACCGCCGCCGAGCGGGCGCAGGCCGGCAACCTGGCCACGCAGGCGGACAAGCTCGCCCGCCAGGGCAAGCTCTTCGTGCGGGACCGGCTGGGCCTCCTCCTCGACGAGGGCACCTTCGTCGAGGACGGGCTGCTGGCCAACGCCCTGGCCGACGACCTGCCCGCCGACGGCGTGGTGACCGGGCGAGGCCTGGTCGACGGGCGGCCGGTCTGCGTGATGGCCAACGACCCGACGGTGAAGGCGGGCTCCTGGGGGGCCCGCACGGTGGAGAAGATCGTGCGGCTCACCGAGGACGCCCTACGCCACGAGATCCCGGTCGTGTACCTGGTGGACTCGGCCGGTGCCCGGATCACCGACCAGGTGCAGCTCTTCCCCGGCCGCCGTGGCGCCGGCCGGATCTTCCACAACCAGGTGAAGCTGTCAGGGCGGGTGCCGCAGGTGTGCTGCCTGTTCGGGCCGTCGGCGGCGGGGGGCGCCTACATCCCCGCCTTCTGCGACGTCGTGGTGATGGTCGAGGGGAACGCCTCGATGTACCTCGGCTCGCCGCGCATGGCCGAGGAGGTCATCGGCGAGCGGGTCACGCTCGAGGAGATGGGTGGGGCCCGCATGCACGCCACCGTGTCCGGGTGCGGCGACAACCTCGCCGTCGACGACGCCGACGCCATCGAGCAGGCCCGGCTGTGGCTCTCGTACTTCCCCACCTCGTGGCGCGAGCCGGCGCCGCTCGAGCCGGCGGCGGCTCCCGCCTCGTCGCTGTCCGACAGCACCATCCCGGCCGACGACAAGGTGGGCTACGACATCCGGACCGTCATCGACGGCGTGGTCGACGAGGGCAGCTTCTTCGAGGTCAAGCCGCTCTTCGCCCCCGAGCTCGTGGTCGGCCTGGCCCGGCTCGACGGCGCCGCCATCGGCATCGTGGCCAACAACCCGGCGGTGAAGGGCGGCGTGCTGTTCACCGACTCGGCCGACAAGGCCGCCCGCTTCATCTGGTGCTGTGACGCCTTCGGCCTGCCGCTCCTGTTCCTGTGCGACGTCCCCGGATTCATGATCGGCAGCCAGGTGGAGCGGGGCGGCATCATCCGCCACGGGGCCAAGATGATCACGGCGGTCAGCGAGGCCACGGTGCCGAAGCTCAGCGTGCTCGTGCGCAAGGCCTACGGGGCCGGGCTCTACGCCATGGCCGGCCCCGCCTTCGAGCCCGACGCCTGCATCGCCCTCCCGACGGCCAAGGTGGCGGTGATGGGGCCCGAGGCGGCCGTCAACGCCGTCTACGCCAACAAGATCGCCGCCATCGACGACGCTGACGAGCGGGCCGCCTTCGTCGAGGAGCGGCGGCGGGAGTTCGAGGAGGACGTCGACCTCCTGCGCCTGGCGGCCGACCTCGTGATCGACGCCGTCGTGCAGCCCGCCGACCTGCGGGGCGAGCTGGTGGCGCGCCTCGGGTTGGCCACTGGACCTCGACGGGAGCACAGCGACCGGCGCCACGGCGTACCGCCCGTCTAGCCGGAACCTGTCGGCGGGCGGGAAGATGGGGTCCGTGCCGTTCTGTGACGCCTGCGACCGCCACTGGACGCCCACGTCCATGCGTCCGGATGGCTCCTGCCCCACCTGCGGCCGGGTCCTCGAGCTGCGCCAGCCGCTGGCTACGCAGGTGGCGGCCGCCGATCCTGCCGACGAGGAGCCCGCGCCGATCAAGGCGCCATGGCACTTCAAGGTGCTGCTCGTCTGCCTCGTCGTCTACCTGGGCTGGCGAGGCGTGCAGGGCGTCGACTGGCTCGCCCGCCACATCTGACCGGAGGGTGAGGACCCTGCCTGGGTAGCGTCATCCTGGTGGGCAGACGTGACATGCGGCTCGCTCGGGTCCTTGTCGTCGCGACTCTGCTCGCCGCCGGCTGCTCGGTGTCCACGGGATCGCGCCGCCCGGGTGGGTCCGATCCGGTCCTCGGCCGGCCGGCTCCTCCCGGCGGGGCCCGCTTCGACGTCACGCACCGACCCGAGCGCGCCGAGGTCGGCCTGGCGCCCGGAGCCAGGACCTTCGTCGTCGGCAAGTCGACCAGCCCGCCGTTCACCACCACCCTCGTCACCGATGCCGGCGGAGGTGGCCGTCCGGACCCGCGACGTCGCCGTTGACAGCGAGCCCGATGACGGCCCTGTGACCGTGCTGGTCGCGCAGCTGGTGATCGTCGGCCGAGCCGAGCGACTGGTCGAGCTGGAAGCCTTCTTCGAGGAGGCGGCGCGGGCCACGTCGGCCGGAGCCACCGACGACCTCCCGAGGACCCTGCGCGGCGGCGCCACCGGCGGTGGCTCGATCGAGGTCGTGCTGATCCACCACCCGGACGACGACACGATCTTCCAGAACCTCCAGGTCACCTGGCTCCCTGACCGACCGAGGTCCGCTCAGCGGCGCAGGACGATCGGTTCGTCGGTGGTGCGACCGTCGGGGGTGTGGCGCACCACGGGAGCGGGCTGGCCCCCCCGAGGAGTCGCGGCGAAGGGGATGATGGTCAGCCGCTCCTCCTCGACCTGGACGAGGAGGCAGTGGGGCTCGGCGGCCCAGGAGATCGTGCCGCCGTCGGCGAAGTTGGTCGGGGGGTCGACCTGCAGCTTGCCGCCGGCACCCGACACCACGTAGTCGAGGTCGTCGACACGGCCGTGCTGGAGGTTGTGCTCGTGGCCGTGGAGGAGCAGGCGGACGTCAGCCCCGTCGTAGAGGGGGAGGAGGTGCTCGACCTGCTCGACCTGGCCGGCGTGGTGCGGGCCGGCACCCCACATGGGGTGGTGGCAGAAGGGGATCTGCCAGGTGGCTCGACCGTCGGCGAACGCCTGCCGGAGCCACCGCTGGTGGTCCGAGTCGCAGAACCAGTGCTCGCCCCGCTCCCGGCCCCAGGTGGTGTCGACGCACACCAGCTCGAGCAGCGCGCCCAGCTGCACCCGGTAGAACAGCCCGGGGTCGATCGAGGCCCGCCCGCTCTCCTCCCGTGGACGGAACCGGTCGAGAAGGTACAGGTTGTCCTCGAGCTGCCGACGGTCGTCGCTGGCTTCGGTGTCGGCGCCGTCGTGGTTGCCGGCGGTGGGGTAGAAGGGCAGGTGGTCGAGCAGATGGCGATAGGGCTGGAAGAAGGTGAGCCACCAGTCGTCATCCTTGGCCCCGGTGTGCTCGAGCTTCCCGCCAGGGCCGTGGTAGATCGTGTCGCCGAGTCCGACCACGCACCGGACGGGAAAGGTGTCGGCCAGCCGCTGCATCGTGCGAGCGACCCCCAGCTGGTGCTCCCCCGCCTCGCCGTTGTCGATGCCCACGCCGAAGTCGCCGAGAGCCAGGAAGGTGATCGGCTCGGGCCGGTCCTCCTCGGGATGGGTGAGCAGCCGCTGGTCGGGCCGGCGCGCCGCCGGCCGGAGGCCCTGGGGCGACCAGTCCCGACGGTCGCCTTGGGCCCACGGCTCGCCGTCGACCAGGACCCGGTAGCGGTAGGCCGTGCCCGGGGCCAGCCCCTCGACCCAGAGGTGGTTGGCTCCGCTCGTGGTCGAGCGGGCCACCACATCGCCATCGCCGTCGAGCACCTCCACCGCCGCCTGCCCGTAGGGCGCGGACCAGGCGCCGATGGTCTCGCCGTGCGCCGTGGCCCGCCAGCGGCCGTCCTCCTCGACGACGTGGAACCCGCCCCAGGCCACGAGCGCCGCCGTCCCGGTGACGTCGACCAGCTGGACGTAGGGCTCGAACGAGGGCGGCAAGGAGGACACCTCCCGTTCCTAACCGGTCCTGCCGGCTACCATGCCGAGCCGCACAGCAAACGGGCTGTGGCGCAGCTTGGTTAGCGCGTTGGTCTGGGGGACCAAAGGTCCCGGGTTCGAATCCCGGCAGCCCGACTACGAAGGCCCAGGTCAGAGGGGGTGGGGCCCCCAGCCTGGGTCGGCATTATGTTCGAAGTGATCACAGAATGATCACGGAGCGAGCCCCGGACGAGCGCGAACGAGCCAGGAACCGGCCGGCCTGAGCCCCGAAGCGAGATCAACGACGTCGTCAGCTGCCTCCTGGCATCCGTCGGACAGCGTGCGTGTGGGTGTCCAGCGCCTCCCGGATGCTGGCCAACCCGTTCCTGCAGCAGCCAGGCCAGGCGCCCGGGGCATCGCGGGGTGGATGAT
>JBKJUI010000477.1:0-3784 GCA_046590775.1 Acidimicrobiales bacterium | reverse complement strand
CTTCGGCTTCGGTGACGCCCGGTTCTGGGGATCGTCGGGTGGCGCCGGCCGTCCGCAGGCCGTCGTCGACTGCGACAACTCTCGACGCGCGAACCTCTGAGGGGACCGGCACCGGGCGCCACCATCTCCGCAGCACCCGCCATGTCGACCGCTTCGACCGCTTCGGCCGTGCCGGCCGGGTCGCTCAGCCCCACCGGAACCGGGGTGCCCACCAGCGCTGGCCTCGACGTCGACGACATCGGTGTAGGCGCCGCCGCCGGAGGCGTGTCGTCGAACACCCGCCATCCGCTGGTTTCGACGGGAACCAGGACCGGCTCGTTGCACGACCTGGCCTGGAATGTGCTCGCCGGCACACGCGACCTGGCAGGTGGCTACCCTGAGGTCGCCCCCCAGCAGACAGCGAGGTTCGACCGGCGCCGGTGGTGGACGCCCCCGGCGGAGCGAAGCGAGGACAGCAGTGGGCATCCCTCCTGAGAGGGTCCGCACCGTCGCCGTGGTGGGCCACACCGGGGCCGGCAAGACGACGCTGGTCGAGGCGCTCCTGGCGACGGCGGGCGTGATCACGCGCATGGGCCGGGTCGAGGACGGGACGACCGTGTCCGACTTCGAGCCCGAGGAGAAGGAGCGGGGCGGGTCCCTGCTCACCGCCACCGCCACCCTCACGTGGATCCCGCACGTCGAGCCCGGCGGGCCGGATGAGCAGCCGCACCTCCTCCAGCTCCTCGACTGCCCCGGCGACCCTGACCTGCTGGGCCAGGTCGACGCCGCCCTGCACGTCGCCGACCTCGCCCTCGTGGTCGTGGGCGCGGCCGACGGCGTGCAGGTCGGCACCGAGCTGGCCTGGCGGCTGTGCGAGGACCTCGGGCTGCCACGGCTCGTCGTGCTCACCGGGTGCGACAAGGAGAGGGCCGACGTCGACCGGGTCGTGGCCGAGCTGAAGGAGCGCTTCGGAAAGGGGGTCGCCCCGCTCGAGCTGCCCGTCGGGGCCGAGGCCGAGTTCCGAGGCGTCCTCGACCTGCTGTCCGACCTGTGCTGCACCTACGACGGCGGCCAACGGACCTGCGGGCCGATCCCAGAGGAGCTGGTCGACCTCGAGCACTCGGTGCACGACCAGCTGGTCGAGGGGATCGTCGAGGCCGACGACGAGCTCACCGAGCGCTACCTCGAGGGTGACGCCATCTCGGTGGCCGAGCTGGAGCAGGCGCTGGCTGCCGGCGTTGCCGCCGGGGTGGTCTTCCCCGTGGTCCTCACCTCGGCCACCCGCTGCATCGCCATGGACCGGCTGGCCGACTTCCTGTGCGAGGTCGGCACCTCGCCCGTGGCCCGCCCCACCGCGCTGGCCGACGGCGGGAGCCTGGCCACCGACCCAGCCGGCCCGTCGGTCGCCGTCGTGTGGCGCACCATCGACGACCGGTTCCAGGGCCGGCTCTCGCTGTGCCGGTGCCTGTCCGGCACGATCACCGCCGACGCGGTGCTGCGCAACGCCCGCTCCGGGTCGGACGAGCGCCTGCACCAGCTGCTCACCGTGCGGGGTGCCACCACCGAGCCCGTCCAGGAGGTGTCGGCCGGTCAGGTGTTCGCGGTGGCCAAGCTCTCCACCACCCGCACCGGCGACACGCTGGCGGCCAAGGGATGCGGGGCCGTGGCCGAATGGTCGCCGCCGCCGCCTCCGGCGCACGAGGTGGCCATCGTCCCGAAGGGGAGGGCCGACGACGACAAGCTGATGACCGCGCTCCACCGCCTTCAGCAGGAGGACCCGTGGCTCACCGTGCGGCGGGACGACGAAGCCCACCAGACCGTTCTCGGCGGACGAGGCGGCGTCCACCTCCAGGTGGCCCTGCAGCGGCTGCAGCGGAAGTTCGCCGTCGAGGTGGAGACCGACGAGGTCGCCGTCCCGTACCGGGAGACGGTCCGCGCCTCGGCCACCGCCGAGGGCCGGTACAAGAAGCAGACCGGTGGGCACGGCCAGTTCGGCGTGTGCACGCTGGTCGTCGAGCCGCTGCCCCGGGGGGAGGGGTTCGAGTTCGTCGACGCCGTCGTGGGCGGTGCCATCCCCCGCAACCTCATTCCGGCCGTCGAGAAGGGGGTGGTCGAGGCGATGACGCGTGGCGGCCCCGCCGGCCACCGGGTCGTCGACGTCAAGGTGACGCTGACCGACGGCAAGCACCACCCGGTCGACAGCTCGGAGATGAGCTTCAAGGCGGCCGGGACCCTGGCCTTCAACGAGGCGCTGGCCAGGGGCGGCACGTCGATCCTCGAGCCGGTCCGCAAGCTGGTGGTGACCTGCCCGCCCGAGCTCCAGGGAGAGGTGCTCGGCGACCTCAAGTCACGGCGAGGCCGGGTGGTCGGCGCCGACGTCGATGGTCGAGGCGATGCGGTCATCACGGCGATGGTCCCCGCGGCCGAGCTGCGCCGCTACGCCGTCGACCTGCGCTCGCTGTCCTCGACCCGCGCCACCTTCACCGTCGAGCCTGCCGGCTACGAGGAGCGCCCCTCGCACCTGGTGGCGACCTAGGGCCTGCCTTCCGGCTGGCAGGGGGCCCTCTCGTCCACGATCGGCTCACCCGGTGGTTCTCCGACGAGTTCGGCCTGTCGCCGAAGATGGCCGCCCGCGTGCTGCGCTTCGAGCGGGACCGGCGGATGGTCCAGCTGCCGGTTCGCCCTTCGATCGCCGTGGTCGCCGCCGCGTGCGGCCACCACGAGCAGCCGCACCTGAACCGGGACTTCGTCGAGCTGGCCGGGTGCCGCCGGGGGAGTGGCTCGCGGCAGAGGTCCCATTCGTCCAAGGTGCGGACCCTTCGCGTCCGGCATCATCGGCGGCATGAGCGACACCTACGTCTGGCCCATCCTCTCCTTCAAAGACGCCCGAGGCACCGTCGCCTTCCTCGTCGCCGCCTTCGGCTTCGACGAGAAGGCGATGTACGCCAGGGACGACGACCCCTCCGTGATCGAGCACGGCCAGATCAGCTGGCCGGCCGGCGGCGGGGTGATGTTCGGCTCCGCCGGCAGGGACGACTCCGAGTTCGGCCGACGGGCAACTGGCGACCACTCGGTGTACGTCGTCTGCGACGACCCCGACGAGCTGTTCGAGCGGGCCACCGCCGCCGGCGCCGAGGTGGTGCGGGGCCTGAAGGACGAGGACTACGGCTCCCGGGGCTTCACCGTCCGAGATCCCGAGGGCAACCTCTGGAGCTTCGGCACGTACAAGGGTGAGTAGGCCCTCCGTCCGGCGGGTGGTGCCCCACCTGCGGGCCGACGACGCTGACGCCGGACGTGAGTTCTACGCAGGCTTCCTGGGCTTCGACGTGGCCATGGACCTCGGTTGGATCGTGACCTTCGCCTCGCCGAGCAATCCGACGGCGCAGGTGAACATCTACGGCGAGGCGGCGCCGCCCGCGTCGCTGCAGCCGCACCTGTCGATCGAGGTCGACGACGTCGACGAGATCCACGCCGACGCCCTCCGCCGCGGCCTCGACATCGTCCACCCGCTCACCAACGAGCCCTGGGGCGTTCGCCGCTTCTTCGTCCGCGACCCGAGCGGCCACGTGGTCAACATCCTCAGCCACCGCTCGGCCCGGTGAGGGCAGGGGTTCAGGGGCGGAGGATGCCGATTCCGGTGGCCACCTTGCGCCAGGTGGGGACGCGGACCCGGGCCGTCCAGACGTCGTGGTCGGCCGCCTCGATCTGGTCAAGGATGCCGCCGTACAGGGAGCGGGCGGCCATGACGCACCGCTGGGCCCGGCCTCGGAGGAGGCCGACGCCGATGTCGCCGGACAGGTAGAAG
>JBKJUI010000455.1:0-11463 GCA_046590775.1 Acidimicrobiales bacterium | reverse complement strand
ATCGGGGCCTGATCGGCGAGGACGGTTGGATGAGCGAACCGGGTCGCGCTGTCAAACAGAGCGTCGAGTCGCTCACCGACGACCTGGCCGCGAGACCCTACGAGAACCTCGAGCCCGGCGAGCTCGATGAGCTCGTGGCAATGCTCGAACCGCTCGCCACGCGACTCCGCGCCGCACAGGACTCGTAGACGCAGCAACGGTGAACCAGAGGTTCCCGTCGGGCCCGAACCGCAGGTCCCCCGGGGTGTAGCGCAAGCCAGGGTCGCGAAAGGTGGTCACCACCCCGGCAGGGGTGATCCGCCCGATCCTCTCCGGGGAGCTGGCGCTGGCGAACCAGAGGCTTCCATCCGGTCCGGACGTGATCGCCTTCGGGTCGAGGTAGTCCGGGAGGCTGGTGGTGGTGATGGTTCCGGCCGGCGTGATGCTCCCGATCTTCTTCAGGTCGGTGAACCACACGTTCCCGTCGTTCCCGGCGGTGATCCCGAACGGGCCATCCATGCCCTCGAAGGTGAACCGGGTGATCGCGCCGGCCGGGGTGATCCGCCCGATGGCCCGCGAGCTGGTGAACCAGAGGTTGCCGTCCGGGCCGGTGATGATCTCCGAGGGGAAGAGGAGGTCGGGCGTGGTGAACGTGATGACGGTGCCCGCCGGCGTGATCCGACCGATCGAGTTCTGGTCGCCGATGGAGCCGCTGGCGTTGGTGAACCAGAGGTTGCCGTCCGGACCGGTGGTGATGTCGCCTGGGCCGCTGACCCGGTTGCCGCCGAAGGAGGCGAGCTCCCCGGAGAGGGTCATCCGTCCGACCCTGTCGCTGCTCGAGACGGTGAACCAGAGGTTCCCGTCGGGGCCGGTGGTGATCGGTCCCACAGCGGGTGCCGGGAAGGTGGAGATCGCTCCTCCAGGCGTGACCCGGCCGATGCCGCCCGCGGCCGTGAACCAGACGTTCCCGTCCGAACCGGCGGTGAGGCCCCCGGCGACGCCGAGGCCGGGTCGGGGGAAGCGGGTGACGACCCCGGCCGGGGTCATGCGGCTGATCCCGTCGCTGTCGTGGGTGTCGGTGAACCACAGGTTCCCGTCGGGTCCGGCGACGATGGCGCGGGGGCGGCCGATCCCGGGTGGGGACGAGGTGGTGATGGCGCCGTCCGGTGTCACCCGCCCGATCGGGTCGGTGCCCCCGATGTTGGTGAACCACAGGTTCCCGTCGGAGCCGGCGGCGATCCCGAAGGGGGTGTCCATGCCGGGCGCCGAGAAGGTGGAGATGACCCCGGCCGTCGTGACCCGCCCGATCAACGAGAGGCGGCCCAGGCCGCTGGTGAACCACAGGTTGCCGTCAGGCCCCGCCGTGATGTGGCTCGGGTAGATGAGATCGTCGCTGGTGAAGATCGACACGACACCGTCGAGCGTGATCCGGCCGATGGAGCGGTCGTTGGTGAACCAGAGGCTCCCGTCCGATCCGGCCGTGATGTCGTTCGGGCGCTCGATGCCGGTGCCGTTGAAGGAGGCCACCTCACCAGCCGGGGTGACCCGTCCGATCGAGTCGCTGTCGGTGTTGGCGAACCAGACGTTCCCGTCAGGCCCCGGCGTGATCCCGGTGGGCCCCGAGATGCCCTGGGCCTCGACCCTCACGCCCACCGGCGGCGTCGCCGCGCTGGCCGGCGATGAGGGGCCGGAACCGATGACGCACGTGAGCGAGGCGGCGACGAAGGCCGCCAGCCACACCGCCACCTGCCGCCCCATCGTGTCGCCCCTCCGCCGCCTCCCAGGGAACATCGGCAGGAGGACGCCCGACTTGAGATTCGTGAAGGGGGCGCCGCCGGCGAGCACGTCCCGGGAGCGCTCCCCACGCCGCCGCTACGCTGCTGAGGCGATGCGGGGGAGGAGCGAGGCCGTCCGGGTCGCCCGTGGTGCCCTCCGTCGGTCGGTCGACCGATCGCCGCTGGCCCGCAAGCTGGCCCGGCGGGCCTATGGCGAGCTCTCCACCGCCCTCGACAACGGCGTCTACGGGGGAAACTACTTCGGCGAGGGCTACGACCCCCTCGAGAGGATGGGCCTCTCCGGGTACGAGCGGTACGCCCGGGACACGAGCAACGCCGACGTCGCCGCCTACGTCGTGTGGCGCTTCTTCAACCCGCAGCGCACCCTCGACGTCGGCGCCGCCCTCGGCTTCGTGGTCGAGGCGCTCGTCGAGCTCGGCGTCGACGCCCGCGGCTTGGAGTACAGCGAATGGGCCGTCGAGCACCCCGCCCCCGGCGCCGCCGGCCGGCTCGAGTGGGCCAACGTCTGCGGCACGTTGCCGTGCAAGCCGCGCTCGTTCGACGTGGTCACGGCGCTCGAGACCCTCGAGCACCTGCCGCCCGAGGACGTCCCCGCGGCCGTCCGCAACCTGGCGCAGGCCACCCGGGGGTACGTGGTCGCCACCATCCCCTCGTTCGGCCCGAACGACCACGGTCCCGACGGGTTCCTCGAGGCGAAGGTGCCCGACGAGGTCCTCGACCGCTACCGGTCCCAGCTCCCGAGCTACGACGGCCCCGTCCCCAACGCCGACCTGATGCGCGACGCCGCCGGCGTGCCGATCCAGGGCCACCTGACCATCGCCTCCTACCGCTGGTGGACGGCGCGCTTCGAGGAGGCCGGACTGGTCCGCTGCGGCGCCGTCGAGGAGCGCATCCATCCGGTGCTGGCCCGGCTCGGCCTGGCTGAGTTCTGGAACCTCTACGTGCTCCGCCGGCCCGACGTGCCCGAGCCGCCGCTCGAGCCCCAGTCGGCTGCGGCCCGGCGCGAGGTGGAGCTGCGTTGGAACCTCGACCAGCGCCCGCTGTCGGACCGGGCCCTGTCGTTCCTGGGTGACGGCCTCGGCCCCGAGGCGGTCGCCGCCGCCCGGGCGGAGATCCCGGCACGGTCCCTGGAGGACGCCGACCAGGCGCAGAGGACACAGACCTGAGCGCGCCGCCGGCTAGCGTTCCGAGCCCGTGACCGAGCCCCATCCCACGGTGGACCTTGAGCGGCTCGTCGAAGAGCTCAAGCAGCGCTTGGAGGAGCGGCGGCGCTCCGGGATGTACCCGCCCGGGCTCGAGGAGCAGATGGACGAGCACGCCAGGCAGTTCGCCGCCCACCGCATCGAGCAGCCCGACCCGATGCCGAGGCTCCGCGAGGCGGTGGTCTACGTCGGGGAGACGCGGGGCATCCATCGTGTCGACGCCGACCCGGCCTCGGCCAAGCCCCTGGTCTCGCAGGTGATCCAGGCCATCGAGAAGGTGCAGCGGCGAGAGCTCGATCCGGTGATCCAGCAGATCTGGACCTTCGCCGCCGCAGTGACCGAGACCTTCGAGCGCTCGATGACCGTGCTCGAGCAGCCGCCGCACGACTACACCGCCGTCCTCGAGCAGCTGGACGCCATCCTCGAGCGGATCAGTGCCCTCGAGGCCGGGGCTGCCCTCGGCGGCGCCCTCGGCTCGCTCATCGACCGGGTCGAGCGGCTCGAGGCGGCCGAGCGCGACCGCCAGTTCGCCCCCTTCTTCTCCAACGTCCAGTTCGAGGCGGCATTCCGGGGCTCCTCCGAGGACCTGCGGGAGCGCTACGCCAGCCTGGCCGACCATCTCACCACGGTGCAGCCGGTCGTCGACGTCGGCTGCGGACAGGGCACGATGCTCGAGCTGCTCGTCGAGCGGGGCGCCAAGGCCGTCGGAGTCGAGCTCGACGGCGAGCTGGCGCGGCTGTGCCGGGCCAAGGGCTTCGACGTTCACGAGCGCAACGGGCTCCACTTCCTGCAGGAGCAGGAGGATGCGTCGCTCGGCTCGATCGTGCTGCTGCAGGTGGTCGAGCACCTCAGCCACCAGCAAGTGGCCGACCTGTTCCTGCTCGCCTACCAGAAGCTCCGGCCCGAGGGGGTCCTGGCCATCGAGACGGTCAACCCCCAGTCGCTGTACGTCTACGCCAGGGCTTTCTACCTCGACCCCACCCACACCACGCCGGTGCACCCCGGCTACCTCGGCTTCCTCGCCCAAGAAGCCGGGTTCTCGGGACATCGCGTCGAGTGGCGCAGCCCCGTCCCGGCCGAGGAGGTAATGGCCGAGGGCACCGAGGACGCCGCCAGGCTGAACAGCCTGATCTTCGGCCCCCAGGACTACCTCTTCATCGGCGTTCGGTGAACGGCGTCGACCAGCTGGTCGTGTCGGCGAGCCGGCGAGATGCCATCACCGCTTCAGCCCTCGAGGCTCGCGACGTGCTCCGCTCCGTCGGGCCGAGCCAGCTGCTGGCCCGCTACGTCCACGCCGAGCTGCTGGGCGACATAGACCCCCTCGATCACCCGGACACGGTCTTCGACGACAGCCTGCCCCTCATCCTCCACGCGTCGATCGGTGAGGAGGTGGTTCAGCGCCACGCGCTCACCCGCCCCGGGCCGGTCATCCTCCAGTACCACAACATCACGCCGTCGAAGTTCTTCGAGGACCTCGATCCCGGCTTCGCCCGGCTCCTCGCCCTCGGTCGCAACCAGCTGATCCGACTGCGCACGTCGGTCGCCGGCACCTTCGCCGTGTCGGAGTACAACGCCGCCGACCTCGAGGCCATGGGCTACCGGGACGTGCGCGTCGTCCCGCTGATCATCCGGGCCAACCGCCTCCGTGACCTGCCGGTGCACGAGGCCGCGGCCAACCACCTCCGGGTGGTCGTCACCGGCCCGATGATCCTCTGCGTGGCCCAGCTGCTGCCGCACAAGCGGGCCGACCTGGTCCTCCAGGCGTACCACCTGCTCGTCACCCACCACCTGCCGGAGGCTCACCTCGTCATCGTCGGAGCCCAGCGCCACCCGGCATACGCCGAGCGCATCCGGGCGCTGGCCGCCGACCTGCGCCTGCCGAACTGCTGGCTGGCCGGCGAGGTCGAGGACGACGTGCTGGCGGCGATGTACGACCGTGCCGACGTCCTCGTGGTGGCATCCGAGCACGAAGGTGTGTGCGTCCCGCTCGTGGAGGCGATGGCCTTCGACCTCCCGATCGTGGCCCGGGCCAACGCGGCCATCCCCGAGACGCTCGGCGACGCCGGGCTCCTGCTCGACAGCGACGCCGGCCCCGGTCTGCTCTGCGAGGCCATGCTGGCCGTGGTCACCGACGGGACGCTCCGGTCCGAGCTGCGCCGCCGCTCGAGGGCGCGCCTGGCCGCCTTCGACCCGGAGGAGGCTCGGACGTCGCTGCTGGCCAACCTGGCGGCGGTGCTGTGAGGAGCCTCGACCTCCTGTTCGTGGTGCAGCGGTACGGGGCCGACGTTCCCGGCGGCGCCGAGGCCGCCTGCCGCGAGGTGGCCGAGCGGCTCGCAGCACGGGGGCACCGGGTCGAGGTGGCCACCACCTGCGCCCGGTCGTACGTCACCTGGGAGAACCACTATCCGCCTGGGGAGAGCGAGATCGGGGGCGTGCAGGGCCACCGCTTCCCGGTGGACCACGCCAGGGACGCGAAGCTGTTCGCCGCGCTGAGCCTGCGGGTGCTGGCCGATGAGGGACCGGTGCCGTACCACCTCCAGGAGGCATGGGTCGAGCAGCAGGGTCCGAGGTCCACACGGCTCCTCGACTTCCTCGCCGAGGAGGCGGGCCGCTTCGACGTCGCCGTGTTCTTCACCTATCTGTACTGGACCACGTGGTTCGGCGCGCCGGTGGCGGCGAGGAGGACCCCGACCGTGATCCAGACCACGGCCCACGACGAACGCCCGTTCCACCTGCCGGTGTTCGATGCGCCACTCCGAGCCGCCGACGGGTTCCTCTGCCTCACGCCTGAGGAGGCGGCGCTGCTCGGCGCCAAGGTCGGCCGCCACCGCCCCATCGGGATGACGGGCCTCGGCGTCGACCTCGAGGTGGAGGGGGTTCCGAGCCGGTTCCGCGGCCGCTACGGGCTCGGGGACCGCCCCTACCTGCTCTTCCTCGGCCGGGTCGACCCCCACAAGGGCGCCTGGGAGCTGCTGGCCCACTTCCAGGCCTACAAGGAGCGGAACGGGGGCGACCTGGCCCTGGTCGTCGTGGGCGAGGAGATCACCGAGGTGCGGGATCACCCGGACATCGTCGCCGCCGGCTTCGTTGACGAGGAGACCAAGCACGACGCCCTCGCCGGGATGCTCGCGCTGGCCCTCCCGTCGTACTACGAGAGCTTCTCGATGGTGCTCTGCGAGGGCTGGGCCCAGCGGCGGCCGGCCCTCGTGCAGGGCCGTTGCCAGGTCCTGGTCGGGCAGGCACAGCGCAGCGGTGGGGCCATCCCCTACGTGGGCTTCGGAGCGTTCGAGGTGGCGGTCGACGCCCTCGTCGAACGGCCGGAGCTGGCCGACCAGCTGGGGCGCCACGGCCGCGCCTACGTCGAGGACCGCTACTCGTGGCCCAACGTGATCTCGCTGTACGAGACCTTCCTCTGGCAGCGGACGCAGGGGAGCGGGCGGTCGCCGGCCTGAGGGGTCGCGGCGGGGCCGAACCGGGTCTCAGGGGGCGGCGGGGACGGCCGCCACGGGAGCGTCCAGCAGACGAACGGCGGTGGCATCCAGAGGGGTGATGGCCCGGAAGCCCACGCTCTTCGCCCCCTCGACCCGGAACCGGACGAGGGTGTGCCCCTTCCCGAGCTGGAGGGCCAGCCGGCCGTCCTGCGACCCGGAGCCCGCCGACCGCCAGGAGCCCTGGGTCGTCTCGACGCTCACCGTCACCCCGGTCGGGACGTCGACGCTCAGGAGGAGGACGGCCGCCTGCTCGCGGCCCGTGGAGGACCGGAGGTCGAGCACGGCGCCGTCGTCGGCGAGACGTGGCCCCGGCGGGCCCCCGGAGATCGGGTCGAAGCCCTGCGCCCAGACGGCGCGGGGGATCGAGGTGACGCCGCGTCCGGTCGCCTCGGCCTCCGGCCCCAGCTCGGCCCTCGTCCGCTCGGCGAAGGGCCGCAGGTCGTACCAGGCGAGCCTGCCGTCGGGCGACCGCTGCGAGGCGGCGCCGGTCAGCGCCGCGACCTCCCGATGCAGCGCGTCGCCTCCGTCGGGATAGCCGCCGCCGTCGATCCACAGGGCGGAGAACCCGGCCGCGGCCACCGCCCGAAGCAGCACCGGAGCGGGCTGTGCGGCCCAAGGCTCCTGCCAGTCGGCGCTCCGACCACGGATCCCGCCGTGGCTCCACCGCAGGCGACCGCGGCCGAGGACGTAGGGGCGGAGCGAGTCGTAGTCGACCATGCGCAGGATCGGCCCCGCCTCGGGGAACCTGATGTAGGGCAGCTGGTACACCGTCGCCGCCTCCGGGAGCGCCTGCTCCATCTCCGTGATGAGCCTCTCCTCTTGCTGCGTGGCCGAAAGCTCGGCGGCCCGACCCGGCGTCGGCTCGGCCGGGATCTGGTCGAACAGGCCCACCACGACCAGCAGTGTCGTGGCCACGGCGACGGCCGGCGTCCCGATGCGGCGGGCGGCGGTGGTGCCCGCCAGGGCCAGGGCGCCGAGGCTCAGGAGGGCGATCGTCAGGCTGGTCCGTCCCCACGCCCGGATGTCGGTGAAGCCGGCGAGGGCCAGGACGAAGCCACCGCCCCCGCGGGCTCCCACCAGCAGCATCACGAGGAACATGGCGCCGAGCAGGCCCATGACCGGAGGCACCTTGACGTCGCCCAGACCGGCGAAGCAGGCGCCGAGGAGCACGACGAGCCCGAGCACCCCGGCCACGCCGAGGTAGGACCCCAGCTCGCCGGGGAAGGGGACGGCGTTCAGGTCGAGGCCGCGACGGGAGAAGGCGGGGATGCGGTGCGTCGCCTCGGGGACGACCAGGGCGGCAGGGCGCAGGCCGTAGACCTCGCTGGCCAGCGTGGTCCGCTGGGCGACCTCGATGTCCTCGCCCTCGGCCCCTCGGTGCGCCAGGGTGGGGACCAGGTTGGCCACGAGGACGAAGGCTATCGCCACGGCCACGGCCATCCCGACGAGCAGCGGGCGCAGGCTCCGGGCCCGCACGGAGCCGAGGGCGGCCGCGGCGGCGATGCTGATCGCCCCGAACACGGCGTAGTAGGCCGAGCCGCACCCCACCACCAGGACGCACAGCCCGGCCACCGCGTAGCGCCACGGTGGGTTGCGCCAGCTCAGCCGCCCGTCGGCCACCCACACGGCGAGGAGCACGGCGAGCGGGACGGCCACGTACATGCTGAGGAACAGGTGGCTGGGCCCGTGGGCGAAGTGGTACGGGACGAAGGCGAAGAGGATGGAGGCGCCGGCGGCCGGCCACGCATCGCTGCCCAGGCTCCGGAGGGTGACGTGGGCGAGCAGGGCGATCAGCCCGAACGAGAGCAGGTAGTAGAGGTTGACTATCGAGACGGCGGTCATCGGCAGCTCGGCCAGGAGGCGCAGCGCGGCCAGGTGCAGGTGGTCGCCGCCCAGGGGGAAGTCGGCCATGTCCTGGCCGTTGGGGGCGCCGAGGTTCGGTCCTGCGCTGTAGCCGCCGGTCAGCTGCATCGAGCGCACGAGAGCGACGTGGAACACGATGTCGCCGCGCCCGAAGGTCGAGGCCAGTCGCCCTCGGCCCCATGTGCCCAGGACCACGACCGCGATGATCTGCGAGGCGATGGCCACGACGAGCCCCTCGAGCGCGATGCGGGCCGGTCGCCGGTCAGCCGGGTCAGAGGCCCGGGCGGTCCTAGGTCGCGGCGGGCGCAGGCGCACGAGCCACGACGAGGATCGACAGACCGAAGGGCACGTCGATCCGTTGGTCCACCCAGCGCTCGATGCCGGAGAGCGCGGTCAGGGCCCGGTTCACCATGGGGTTCACGAACGAGCTGGCCTCGGCCTGTCCCCGCAACAGGAGCCGCAGCGGGGTCTTGCGCAGGAGGAGCGCCGCCAGGACCAGCCAGTGGTGGAAGTACCGGCACTGCAGGATCTCGAGGCCAGCCTCCTCCACCTCGGCCCTCAGCGTCGCCCTCGTGTACCGCCGCCGGTGCCCCAGGTTCACGTCGTGCTCGCTCCACGCCCACATGTAGGCCGGCACCGTGCACACCACGATGCCGCCTGCCGCGGCCCGGCCGTACTCGCGCAGGGCGGCGACGGGCGCGTCGAGGTGCTCGATCACGTCCAGCGACGTGACGCAGCCCAGGCTGGCCTCGGGCACCGGCAGCCGCGTGGCGTCGGCGGCCAGGAAGGCGCACTCGGGAAGCCTGTCGGTCGCCTTGCCCAGGGCGTACTCGCTGAGGTCGGACCCGACGGCCGGCTTGAACCCGGCGTCGGCCAGGGCCCGCACCGTCTGCCCCGTCCCGCAGCCCACGTCGACCAGCGCACCCGAGGCCGAGGACGCGGCCAGGGCGTCGACGACGAGGCGTCGCTTCGCCGTGAACCACCAGTGGTCGCGCTCGATGGCGGCCATGGCGTCGAACGTCGGCTCGGTCATGGCGTCGGAGGCCCGGGGCTTCGGCCGTCCGAGCTCGCGCCGGATGCGCACGGCGTCGGCCAGCATCTGGCTGCCGTGGCGGAAGGGCTCGACGCGCGAAGCCTCTCGGTGCTCCCAGGCGATCGGCAGCTCCCGCACGTGGAGGTCGAGGTGGCCGGCCCGCACCAGCAGCTCGACGTCGAAGGCGAACCCTTCGGTCCGCAGCGGCTCGAACAGCTGGCGGGCCACCGGGGCCCGGAACGCCTTCAGACCGCACTGGGTGTCGGCCAGCTGGGTGAGCCCGAGCTGGCGCAGGACGACGTTGAACAGCTTGCCCGACATCTGGCGCATCGGCGGTTGGTGCACCCGGATCTCGGCGCCCAAGGCGACCCGGGTGGCCACGACGACGTCGACCCCCTCGACCTCGGCCGCGGCCAGGCAGCGCTCGACCTCGTCGAGGCCGGCCGAGAGGTCGGCGTCGGCGAAGGCGATCGTGTCACCGACGGCGACGAGGACGCCGTGGCGCACGGCCGCCCCCTTGCCGCGGTTGGTGGGGAGGCGGAGGAGGCGGACGTGATCGAGGTCCGAGGTGAGGCGGGCGGCGATGTCGGCGGTGCTGTCGTCGCTGCCGTCGTCGACGAGGATCACCTCGGTCGGCTGGTCCCACCTCCAGCCCACCAGAGCCTCGACCAACGCTTCCACCCGCATCGACTCCCGGTACATCGGGATGACGAGGGAGCGCGGCACCGTCACAAGGTGGTTCCGAGGGCGGGCTCGTGCTCGACCGCCACGTCGAGCGCCACGGTGCCGACGACGTTCTCGGTCTGCAGCACCTCGAACCCCTCCATGGCGTCGATCCAGTCGTAGACGATGGCCTCGCTCTGGTCCTGGATGGCGAAGCGCAGCTGGTAGGCGCCGTCGAGCAGCGGCACGCTGGCCACCTTCCAGCGGACCTTCCCGGACCCCGGGCGCACGTCCATGCGGATCCCGAACCGGCGGGTGTTCGCGCCGTACAGCACGCGCCCCTCGCCGTCGAGGAAGGCGATGCCGAAGTTGAGGTCGTCGAGCGCCAGGTCGGACTCGTACTGCACCTCGATGACGAGCGGCTCACCGGGGACGAGCGGCCGCCGCTCGCCGTCGTTGGGGTGGTGGAGCTTGACGTCGGTGAACCGGACCGTCTTCTTCGGCCGGGCCGGCGCCATCCCGTTCGCGGTGTCGACGACCTCTTCGTCGCCCACCACCGGCGCCTCATGGCCCCGCCCGGTCTCGAACAGGTGGTCACGGAAGTTGCGGATGGCCACCCCGGGCGTGTCGTAGCACACCAGGTCGCCGTGGTCGAGCACCGCAGCCCGGTCGCAGATCTGGCGCACCAGGTCGGCGCCGTGGGTGACGAAGACGATCGTCTTGCCCGCCTCCTGGAACTCCTTCACCTTGGCCAGGCACTTGCGCTGAAAGGCCTCGTCGCCGACGGCTAGGACCTCGTCGACCAGCAGGATGTCGGGGTCGATGCTGACGGCGACCGAGAAGCCCAGCCGCACGAACATCCCCGAGCTGTAGAACTTGACCTGCTGGTCGATCTGGCCCGAGACCTGCTCGCCGGCGAAGTCGAGGATCTCGTCGAACTTGGCGGCGATCTGCTTCCTCGACAGGCCGAGGAGCAGCCCGTTGAGCTCGACGTTCTCGCGGCCGGTGAGGTCGGTGTGGAAGCCAGCGCCCAGCTCGAGCAGGGCCGACATCCGACCCCGGGTGACGATGGAACCGGAGGTCGGCTGCAGGATGCCGGCGATGCACTTGAGCAAGGTCGACTTGCCCGAGCCGTTGTGGCCGAGCAGGCCGAAGGTGGTGCCCTCCTCGATGTCGAAGGAGATGTCGCGGAGGGCCCAGAGGTCGTGGGACTCGGCCCGTCCGACGCGGATCACCCGCTCCTTGAGCGAGTCGTAGCGTTCCTTGCCGAGCGAGAAGCGCTTCGACACGTCGCGGATGGAGATGGCGGCGGCCATTCCTCCGACCCTACCGGCCCCGGGAGGCACCCTCAGGGCTGCTCAGGCCCGGGGCACCGCCATCGCGACGTGTCGAAGCGCTTCTCGCTCGGCAAGGAGCGCTACGACTCGCTCAAGGAG
>JBKJUI010000325.1:0-2632 GCA_046590775.1 Acidimicrobiales bacterium | reverse complement strand
GCGGGTTGTCGATGCGGCCCACCAGCCTCCACGCCGGGAGGTTGGCGTCGATCCATGGCGTGAAACGGCGGTGAAGCTCGTGGCCGCCGACGCGGGCGAGGTCCTGGTCGTCCGCGTAGATGACGACGATCCTGCGACTGGCGCCGAAGAGGTGGCGCAGGTGCTTCTCCCAGACGTCGATCTCCACGAGGTGGTACAGCACGTCGAGCGACAGCGTGAGGTCGCCGGAGAGGGCGCCGTTGTTCTGGAAGGCTCGAGGCTCGTAGACCAGGAAGCTCTTCGTCCGATCGTCCTCGAACCGCTCCATGCAGAGCCGGACGGCGGTCGGCGACACGTCGATACCGACGTAGGTCGGATACCTCGCCAGCGACAGTTGGCTCCCGTCGCCGCAGCCGAACTCGAGGACCGACTCGACCTGCTTCTCGGCCACGATCTCGTTGAGCACCGTGGCCTTGAACTGAGCCAGCTGGCCGTAAGACCCGGATCCGGAGGTTCCTCCCGATGCGTAGCGATCCTCCCAATAGCTCTCGGACCCTGGGAACCTGCGGACGCGTAAGGCAGCGAGGGCCCGGACGAGCGCCGGCCCGGCCACGGGCATGGACTTCACCTTCGCCTTCACGGCCTGGACCCGCGTGCTCATGGAGGCAAGGTACGTCCCGTGGTTGCTCCTGTGCCGCCGCAGGACATCTCGCCTCAGCCGAGCTTCTCGGCTCGAAGGAACAGGAGGCGGGGGATGCTGGCCGCCGCGGCGTAGGCGTCGTCCCGGGCCAGGAACCCGGGCGGCGGGGCGGGTTCCACCATCTCGGTGATCAGCACCCCGTGGCGGGCGAGGGCATTGACGTAGGTGCTGAGCGGCCGGTGGATGAAGGGGAGGAAGACGTCCTTCTCCACCTCCTCCATGGTCTCGTCCTCGACCAGGTAGGGGCCGATGCGCCAGTACTGCTCGTCCAGGATCTGGTCGTCGATCCAGCCGCTGTTCGGGGTCTGCAGCAGCGGGTGGTTGAGGAAGAACAGGAACCGGCCACCGGGCTCCAGGACCCGCGCCACCTCGGCCAGGGCCAGCTCGGCGTCGCGGATGTGCTCGAACACCAGGCACGCCATCACGCAGTCGACGCTGGCCGAGCGCACCGGCAGCGGGGCGGCCCCGGCCAGGAGGTAGGCGGGGCCACCGGCCCGCTCCACCGCGACGCTGATCTGGGAGGGGGTCGGGTCGAGCCCGACGACCTCACAACCGAGCCTGGCGGCCAGCCGGGCCAGCTGCCCCTCCCCCGTGCCCACGTCGAGGACCCGCCGCGCCCCGGACAGGTGCTGGGCGGCCATCGGGAGGATCTGCTCCTCGTACTCGGGGTCGGCTCCGGCGGTGAACCCTGCCTGCCACCAGGCGGCGTTGGACTCCCAGGGGTCGACGCCAGCCCCACCCGGGCTGCTCACGAGGGCCTTGGATCAGTGGCGCGGCGCACGGGGCGGAAGGTAGCGGGTAAACGATCGGGGTCATCGCGGCCTTTGCATGGTGTGGAACACGAGCTGCCAGGAGTGCTGGATGGGGTCGACGAGCCGGCGACGGTCGAGGAGCTGGAGGGGGTGGTGCGCCGGGCCGGCCAGCGCCGCCGAGCCCGACTCGTGGCGGGTGCCGCCGCCCTGCTGGCCATGGGCGCTCTGGGCGGGGCCCTCGCTCGCGGGCCGGTCGACGACGGTCCCGGGGGCTTTGCCGGCGGGCCACAGGATCAGAGGCCCCCGCCCGGCGCCATGGTCAAGCCGGCGTTCGGTGCCGCTGGTCCGCTGACCTTCACCCCGTTGCTCCGACGGGAGGCGAACGGCGTGGCCGTCAGGGCCTACGAGGTCTCGACCCCCGAGGCCTCCCAGCCGCCGCAGCCCACCTGCCGCATCGCCCCCCACTTCGTGCAGGTCGAGCTCTCGAACGACGCAGCCGTCGGGATGGGCATCGGACCCCTCCTCCCAACGCGGGTTGCCATCGCCCACCTGTCCCCGAACGACTCGTTGCGGGTGGCCGGAGCCGGCTCGTTCGGTGCCGAGGAGGGGGCGCCGGCAACGTGGGCCGTCGTCACCATGGAAGGCGACGCCGCCCAGCTCCGGCTGCGCGTCGGCACCGCCAGCGACTCGATGGCCCCGGTCAACGGGAAGGCTGCGCTGGTCGTTCCCGGGGTCGGTGCCGACGGCGTGGTGGAGGCGCTCGACGCGAACGGCGCCGTGATCGCCACCCAACCGCTGATGCAGGGGCCGAAGATCGACCTGGGGTGCCCATCTGACGAGTGCCAGGCCCTCGAGAACGGCGGCGGAGCCGTGGTGCCAGCCGGCCGGCCGGAGGTCGCCCCCACGCCGCCGCCCGGCGTCCCGGCCGAAGGGACGCCGATGAAGCGCTGGATCACGGTCGAGCCCGACCCGAACGGTGGTCCGGACATCGCCACCGAGCACGTCTGCGGGGGGGTGGTCGGGCTGAACGGGCCGCCCACGTCTGGGCCCGGCCCGACGGCGACCGTCCCGGCTGAAGCCGGCGCGACCACGACCACCGTGGACGTGGCGAGCACGCCGCCCGCCACTCGGGCACCCTGAGGGAGTGGTCGAAGCCGCGTTCGCCGCCCTCTATGCCGAGCAGTCGGCGCGGGTGCGGCGG